>NZ_JAUBOX010000167.1:0-4669 GCF_036700445.1 Microcoleus sp. T3_B1 | reverse complement strand
GAGTTGGGAAGGCGGACTGATGTTACTCAAGCGGCACAGACTACTATTGCTAGTACGAGCAAAACTGAGTACGATAAGGTTGGGAATGTTACTGCTGAAATTGATGGGAATACTAACAAAACTCAATACGTTTACGATGCTCTGAATCGTCAAACTCAAATCACAGATCCACTCAATAATGTCACAACATCCGAGTACAATAAAGGTGGCACTCTCAAATCGGTTACTGACCCGATACTTCGCAAGACTTCCTTTACCTACGATGCTTTAAACCGCCAAAAAACTGTCACTGACCCCAAACTAAACAATACCACCTACACTTACGACAAAGCCGGCAATCAAACTAAAATTACCGACGCTCTCAACCACTCCACCGAATACACCTACGACAATCTCAACCGCCAAACCGGCAGCAAAGACCCTCTCAATAATACCACAAAATCTACCTACGACGCTAACAGCAACCTCCTCACATTTACCAACGAACTGGGAGACAAAACCGAATATACTTACGACACAAAAGACCGAACTACTTCCGTCACCGACCCCCTCGGCAACAAAGTGTCTACAGAATACGATGCTAACGGTAATGTTAGTGCTGTCGCAGACGGTTTGGGCAACACCACTCGCTACGGTTACGATGCTTTAAACCGTCAAACAACAGTCACTGATGCTCTCAACAAAACCACAACTACAGCTTACGATAATGTCGGCAATGTCAGTTCTCTCACTGACCCTTCCAACAACAAAACAACCTTCGCCTACGATGAATTAAATCGCCTCAAAACTGAAACCAATCAACCACTGAACCGCACTCGCAGCTACACTTACGACCCCGCAGGCAATTTAATCACATCTAAAGACGGCAACAACCGCACTCGCAAGTTTGTTTACGACAAACTCAACCGCCCAAAAGAGGAACAGTGGCTGAATTCAGCTAACACTTCTATTCGGACGATTACTTCAAGCTACGATGCAGCAGGTCAACTTAAAACTATTAGCGACCCCGATGCAACTTATGCTTTGACTTACGATTTGGCTGGGAATTTGGAAACTGTTGACAATGCGGGAACTCCGAACGTGCCAAATGTGTTGTTGAAGTACGCATACAATCAGGTTAATCGTCCGATTTCTGTGACGGATACAATTAACGGTCAATTGCGGGGAACGAAGTCTTTTACTTATGATGATGGGAACCGAGTAACTCGGATTACTCAAAGTGGGAATGGGGTAAGTTCCAAGCGGGTGGATATGAGTTATGATGCTGCGGGTAAAACTAAGGATGTTACTCGTTACAGCGATTTGAATGGGACGGGTTTGGTGGCCTCAAGCGAGTATGTTTATGACACTGCGGGTCGTTTAACTCGGTTGAGTCACGGTAAGGGGAATGTGACGTTAGCTAATTATGCTTGGACTTACGATTTTGCCAATCGAGTGACTGGATTTACTTCGCCATCGGGTAGTACCAATTACAGTTATGACAAGCGAGACCAGTTGACTGGTGCAGATTATAGTTCTCAGAGTGATGAGAGTTACAGTTACGATGATAATGGGAGTCGAACTAATTCTGGATATCAAACTGGAAGTAACAATCAGTTGCAGTCTGATGGTGTTTACAATTACGACTACGATGGTGAGGGGAATCTCACGAAGCGGACTGATATTGTTACGGGTGAGGTGACTGAGTACAGTTGGGATTATCGGAACCGTTTGAGTCAGGTTGTGGGTAAAAATGGTAGCGGTTCTGTGATTAAGTCGGCTCAGTATAGTTATGATGGTTTGAATCGCCGCATTGTTAAGGAAGTTGATGCGGATGGTGCTGGTAGTGCGGTGCCTCAAGTTGAGCGTTTGGTTTACGACGGGCAGCATATTGCTTTGACTTTTGATGGTGCTGGTTCTCAAACGCACCGTTATTTGCACGGGGTGGAAACTGACCAGATTTTGGCTGATGAAAGTGCTGGCGGTAGCGTGTTGTGGCCGTTAACTGATAATCTGGGAACGGTGCGGGATTTGGTTGATTCTAATGGGGCGATTCAGAATCGGATTGGTTATGATAGTTTTGGGAAGGTGAGGAGTCAAACTAATCCGAGTGTGGGTTTCCGGTTTGGTTTTACGGGGCGGGAGTTGGATTCTGAGACGGGGAATTATTATTATAATTCGAGGTATTATGACCCGCAGGTGGGGAGGTTTATTAGTGAGGATACGATCGGGTTTGGGGGTGGGGATGCTAATTTGTATCGGTATGTGGGAAATAGTCCGACTAATTATACCGATCCGTCGGGAGAACAGGTTCCTGTAGCGATACCTTTGCCTGCACCGGCTTTGCCTCTACCGCCTTTGGGTGGTCTTCTCCAGCGTGTGCCTGGTTTGGGTATATTGCTTGCACCTCCTGGTGGTGGTGGGTTGCTGAATCCTCTTCCTGCTGGTCAGGACGATCGACTGTTTCAGGAGAGACTGCGGAGAGGGTTGATTCAACCTCAGGGACAAACTCAGCCTACTCCACTGCTTAATCGACCAACTCGTTCACAGCCATCCACTGCGCCGTCAACCTCTCCAGCTTCGCCACCTCTTCCGAATCCTGATTGTAAAACTTGTGCAGATGACCCCGAACTCAAGAAATATGTCAAGTGTGAGACAATATTTAGAGGAACAGGGGGAGAACAGGGTATCCTAATTGGTTTTAGATATAACAGCCTTGAAGATGCAGCGAATAATTTACAAAAAACAAGGCGCGAATTAGCAAATGACAGACAGCCAAATAGAGAAAGACTATGGTGGTTGCAGAGTTTGCTTCCTCCTATAGGAGCTTTACCATATAAAGCCGATGATAAGTTACCTTGTCCTTATCCAAAGCCTACAAAAGACGGTGGTGCGCGTCACTACAATGTAGAGATAAGTGCTAACGATAACGTCCGAAAAGACCAAGAGTGGTCGTCATCTAGCGCTGGCTCACTCGGAAGATGTGAATGTTGTGAAGATACTGTCACAGGACCAAAGAAAAGAGTAAGATTTTCCATTTTGAATATAAAAAATGCAAATAGCCGGAAAATTCACAATTCTGATCTCTAAATCAATTACTTGACTGGAACATAACCTTTTACGCTTGATATAGATGCTGTGTAATTAACAAGCAAATGACTATAAACAGAGTAGAGTATTTAATGATCTTGTCTGCTTTAACAGAGACAGAAATTTTCATAAATGTCGCATCTGATTGGCGACTCTCCCATGCTGAAGTGGTATCAGCAGCCAATCGGTTATTTCAAAGTGGCGATATATTAGCAGCATTTTCTAATGAAAATGGAGAAAATATTAGAGGTGTAGCCCTAACAATATCTCAGATTTGGGCAAGCCTAAATGGAAAACTCAACGCTTTTTACTACTTAACTTCTCAGGGAGGAGCAAGGTGGGAAGGCTTAACTGGTGCTAATTGGAATTATTATCATAAATGGTGTCTGGGTTATCAGCGTGATGAAATAACTGGATTATTTCGTTCAGAAATAATCTGTTGTTCTCAGCAGATTATGCAAGAAATTATAAATTATTGTGAATATTTAGAAAACCAAATTCTTATTTCAGAAACTTGTTTTTGGGAGGATATAGGATTTTGGAAAGCAACGTACTGGAAAACTTTACCCAAAGCTTACAAAGTTACTTACCAGCATCGATATTTTGAATTGTGTATCGACTCAAATACACCCAAAGAATGGATTGAGAAAGATCGACAAGCGAAGCAGTGGTACTCAGAAATTTCGCATTGGTATACAGAGCCAGAATTAGATACAAACCCATCAAGTCTCTTTGAAGATATAGCACCAATCTCTTACGCAGCATTGGCAGAAACTCCGAATTCAAAGGTTGAATACTTGCTGCTAAAATCTGTTGTAATAAACTATTACGGGTTAGAAAGCGTTGCATACTCAGAACACTTATCTCATGCTGAAACAGCACTTGCAGCCGATTCCTTGTTTCAAAAAGGAGATATTAAAGCAATAGTGTTTGCTGATGAATATGATGCAGAGGGGACTCCTGATGTTGTTTTAACAATGGCTGGAATTCAAGACCACTTAGACGGGAGACTTAAAGCATCATACTATTTAACTCCTCAAGGAGGTGCTAAATGGGAAGCAATGGCTCATCCTGCCTGGAATAAGTTTCTTATTGCGAATTTTCTGAACATCTTCCCCTATGAAGAGGGAATTATAGGTACTGAGCGCGAAATTATAGAGCAATTGCTGGCTGTGGATAGTTTGATTTTAATACACGAACATATCCCAGGAACCGAAAAGTGGAATGTCCTTGAACCATTTCAAGCTACCTACTGGAAGACTTTACCGCGAGGCTATCATGTTAGTTGCGAACATAAGTCTAGTGATTTTTGTCCTTGGAAATTAGATGACAATACTCCGGTTGAGATAGTTGAGGAATACAAGCAGGCGAGTGAATGGTACGAGAATGTGAAAAAATGGTATACAGACCCTTCCTTTGACTAGAATTTAACTTTTTTACTTAATAGTTGAATTAACGAATGCAAAGCAAAAGGCGGCTTAACCTCTTCCGTAGAAATGCACTCCGGGGCAGTCATCGAAACACACGACCTCGTACCTTACCAGTCAATGGGAGAAACCCGCAGCTTAACTCTAACCTACGATTCTCTCAGAGCAGACCC
>NZ_JAUBOX010000166.1:0-4722 GCF_036700445.1 Microcoleus sp. T3_B1 | reverse complement strand
CCCTTTCTGGACGGGCGGGACGCCCATCCCACAAGAACCATCACGCATTGTAAGTTATTTAATTCTCATTCCTTAGCATCAGGACTTTGGGTGTAGGGTGCGTGAGGGCGAGTAGTTTTTGAATTCAAACTGTGATATTTTTAACACTCACGCACCGCAACAACGAGATTTTGGTGCGTGATGCGCGGTTTAAGATTGATTGTCGGTAGCGCAAGTTAATCGCCGCGCCTCACACACCCTACAGATTTGTGAAAGTGGTTTTTTTAAGAGGCAAGATTGTATGCCTTTGCAAACTATCTTGAAAGGCATTTGCGTTGATATGCGTTGATCTGCGGTTTCCCCTATCCATCAAAGATTTATGCAATAAGTCTCATAAACAGCAGAGGGTGCTGAGAAAAATAAAAGACTGATAAAAAGAAAAGTTCACAAAGGGTTTAGACTTGTTATATAATAGTTGGTTAAGGTTGAAAACCTATATTTTTTATTTGCCTGCAATTCGCCATGACCGTTAAACCTCGCCGCTATCACATCACTACTTTCGGATGCCAGATGAATAAAGCCGACTCGGAACGGATGGCCGGCATTCTCGAAAATATGGGCTTTGAGTTCTCGGAAGACCCGAACGAAGCTAGCTTGATTCTCTACAATACTTGCACAATTCGCGATAATGCCGAACAAAGAGTTTATTCTAACCTCGGAAGGCAAGCTCATCGCAAGCGCCAAGAACCGGGTTTAACTTTAATCGTAGCTGGATGCGTGGCGCAGCAGGAAGGTGAAGCGCTGCTGCGGAGAGTGCCGGAATTAGACTTAGTAATGGGGCCACAACACGCTAACCGACTTGAAGATTTGCTGGAACAAGTTTTTGAGGGCAATCAAATTGTGGCGACTGAAGCTGTTGAGATTATGGAGGATATTACTAAGCCGCGCCGGGATAGCAAGGTGACTGCTTGGGTGAATGTAATTTACGGCTGCAATGAACGCTGCACTTATTGTGTTGTCCCCAATGTTCGCGGGGTTGAACAGTCGCGAATGCCGGAGGCTATTCGCGCTGAGATGGAAGATTTGGGCCGTCAAGGTTACAAGGAGGTAACTTTATTGGGGCAAAATATTGATGCTTACGGACGCGATTTACCGGGGACAAAACCGGGCGGCAGCAACCAGCATACTTTGACGGATTTGCTTTATTTCTTGCAGGATGTGCCTGGTGTCGATCGCCTCAGATTTGCTACTAGCCACCCGCGCTATTTTACGGAAAGATTGATTAAGGCTTGTGCTGAATTACTGCAGGTTTGCGAACATTTTCACATTCCTTTTCAGTCCGGGGATAATGATATTTTGAAGGCGATGTCGCGCGGTTATACTCAGGAAAAATACCGCCGGATTATTGATACAATTCGCCGTTATATGCCGGATGCTTCGATTACTGCGGATGCGATTGTCGGTTTTCCTGGGGAGACGGAAGCGCAGTTTGAGAAGACTTTGAAGTTGATCGAAGAGGTTGGTTTCGATTTGGTGAATACTGCGGCTTATTCGCCTCGCCCTGGGACGCCGGCGGCTTTGTGGGAAAATCAGTTGAGTGAGGAGGTGAAAGCCGATCGCCTGCAACGAATCAATCATGTAGTGACAACAACGGCGATGGAACGATCGCAGCGCTATTTCGGACGCACTGAAGAGGTTTTGGTGGAAGTCCAGAATCTTAAAGATTCAACTCAGGTGATGGGGCGCACTCGCGGCAATCGTCTCACATTTTTTAAGGGCGATATTGCTGAATTGGCGGGTAAAATTGTGCGGGTTAAAATTACAGATATTCGCGCTTTTAGTTTGACGGGGGAAATGCTTTAAATAGCACCGGAATGAGATAGGGGACGGCTTACTGGTGAACTTTTCTAAGAAGATGTAATTTTTTTTACCGCAGAGGGCGCAGAGGACACAGAGGAAGAGTGGAAGGGAGGAGATAAGTAGTCTTAAAGCGGTTCGTATGTGCCTTAGTTGCGCTCTCTGCGTGTATATTTGTCGAAAAGTCCTAGGAGTAGTGAAAAATGACAATGATGCGGATCGGGCTATTGTTCGGGGGGCGATCGGGCGAACACGAAGTCTCAATTAGTTCGGCGCGGGCGATCGCCGGCGCCTTGGCTGCGGAGGAAAATGCGTCTAAATACGAAGTTCTGCCCTTTTATATCCAAAAAAACGGCCGCTGGCTGTCGGGAACATTACCTCAACAAGTCTTAGCCACCGGAAAACCTCTGGAAATAGAGGAACAAACAGGAGAAGACGACTCTCCCGCTGGACAGTTTCCTAATTTTAATGCTGTAGATGTTTGGTTCCCTGTTTTGCACGGGCCAAACGGTGAAGATGGTACGGTGCAAGGGTTGCTGAAATTAATGCAAGTTCCTTTTGTCGGTTCCGGGGTTTTAGGTTCGGCGCTGGGAATGGATAAAATTGCCATGAAAATGGCTTTTGCTCAGGCTGGTTTGCCGCAGGTAAAATACATCGCTGTCAACCGTTCGGAAATCTGGTCTAATCCTTGCGTTTTCCCCAAACTCTGCGATAAAATTGAAGCAGATTTGAGCTATCCTTGCTTTGTTAAACCGGCCAATTTGGGCTCGTCTGTGGGAATTTCTAAAGCTCGATCGCGCGCTGAGTTAGAATCAGCTCTCGACAGCGCCGCCAGCTACGACAGGCGGATAATTGTCGAAGCGGGTGTGGTGGCTAGAGAATTAGAATGTGCAGTTTTAGGTAACGATAATCCCCAAGCTTCAACGGTGGGAGAAATTAGTTTTCAAAGCGATTTCTACGACTACGAAACTAAATATACCCAGGGACAAGCCGACTGCTCAATCCCGGCAAAAGTCAGCGGTGCGATCGTCTCGCAAATCCAAGAAATGGCCGTGCAAGCATTTTTGGCTGTAGACGCAGCAGGTTTAGCGCGAGTAGACTTTTTCTACATTGAATCAACCGGAGAAGTTTTGATTAACGAAATCAACACTTTTCCCGGCTTTACAGCTACCAGTATGTATCCGCAAATGTGGGCAGCGGACGGCATTTCTTTCCCTGAATTAGTAGACCGTTTAATTCAATTAGCTCTCGAACGGCATGGTGAAAAAGGCTGAATCGCGCGCTGCAAACCGCTGCCGTGCCAACCGAAAAGAAATTATTTTCGCAGGTAATATATCCATACCAGCGGAAACGATATAACATAGTTGTGGCAGGCACTGCCTGCCAGCAACCCAATTTACCCTGGCAGAGCAACTGAGAAGTTTCAGCAGTCGGGTATAAATAAATGCACTATAAAATGGTTAACGGAGAAGGGCAAATAGCAGCGCCAATCTCACATCTTGCATCTCAAATTTTAACTCGGTTAACTTAGATGAGACGTTTCACTCAACTGCAGCAGTGGTGGACTTACGGACTGGTATTTCCCCTAGCGGTACTCAACTGCTGGTTAGCCCTCCTAGTCTTTGAATATTTTCGCGCCCTGATTACAGTTTTGGTAGTGGCTACAGTGCTGTCTTTTTTGCTAGATTATCCAGTGCGCTTTCTGCACAGATACGGCTTGAAGCGCGATCGAGCAGTTTTGTCGGTATTGTTTTTGACTTTACTGCTATTGGTGGTTTTAGGTATCACTCTGGCACCCATTCTGCTAAACCAAATCACTGAACTCGCCACCCGACTGCCGACTTGGATAGTTTCTGGCACAGAACAGATTGAAGCATTCCACAATTGGGCGGAAAATCGCAATCTCCGCATTGATGTTAGCGGTTTGACTACCCAATTGAGCGATCGACTTTCATCTCAATTGCAGTCTCTCACTGGCGAAATTCTCAAATTTGGCTTGGGTGCTGCAGACAGTCTGTTGAATTTCCTCCTCACAATAGTCGTGACATTCTACTTGCTCTTGCACGGCGATCGCGTATGGGAAGGATTGTTTAAATGGTTTCCTTCCAAGCATAGCCTTCAATTGCGAGAGTTGCTGGCGCGCAGCTTCCACAACTACTTCGTCGGGCAAGCAACTTTGGCGGGTTTGATGGGATTGTCTATCACTGTTGCTTTTTTAATTATGCGAGTTCCCTTCGGACTTCTGTTCGGTTTGGGTGTGGGTGTAATGACTATGATTCCCTTCGGGGCACCTTTCAGTATTTGCATTGTCAGTTTGCTGATCACATTAAGCAACTTTTGGCTCGGCGTCACAGTTTTAGCTGTCGCTACAGTAATTGAGCAAATAATTGAAAGTGGGGTTGCTCCTCGGTTATTAGGCGGTTTTATCGGTCTCAATCCTGTGTGGATTTTAGTGGCGCTGCTGGTGGGGGTTAAGGTGGCAGGAATAGCAGGTTTGTTAGTTGCTGTGCCGATGGCTGGTTTTATTAAGAATACTGTTGATATTTTGGAAAGTTCGAGGAACAAGTCGAGGGAAATCGATTCGGTTAGTTCCATTGAACCTATGGAGCAATAAAATTCCTCCATAGGTTCAAATTTTAGATTTGAAAAGAGTTTTTGCAGGCTATTGTGACCGAGAGCATCCAGGATACAAGCCCCCGAATTTATCTCGCGCAAGTCAATCTAAAATCTAAAATCTAAAATCGCGCAATCGATTGACTTACAGCATATTCCATGTATATGCGGTACACACAATCTTGTCGTAAGCATCGGTGCGTCGCCACCAGTCAATCTGCAAGTTTCATTAAACATGAGCAGCGACGCACCCTACATAACAATGTACCAACA
>NZ_JAUBOX010000030.1:52089-82346 GCF_036700445.1 Microcoleus sp. T3_B1 | reverse complement strand
GAATCTTGTCCCCCCCTTATTAAGGGGGGTTAGGGGGGATCAGATTCTACGGGGCCTCATAAAAAATTGGTATAAGTCCTGACTATAATTGTATGCTTAGATCAATTAGTATTGAGATCAAGACCTACAAGTCAATGAAGGTGTACTGAATATCCCTGAAATCTGCAGGTAGGCTTACACTGCGACCCCAAGCAAAATATAGCATTTGACATTTATGGAGATTTCGTCTCAAATGGGGAGCTGTTTATTTCATAAATTTGCCAACTGTATCAGTATTAGCCGCTCATTTGGGTCCGGTTATTCAACAATAAGATATCATTAAACCAATTGGCGTTCAAGAGAGACGGAATCAATAATTTCCCTAGAGCTGACTTTAAATGACCAAGGGTGAGCGACTGTTGTTATTGAAATAATCCAAATACTAAAATGACTCCGCCATGACACTAATCGCAAGTGAGAATGAACTTGCAAAAAGGCCTCAAAAAATCCCGCTGCGCCTCGTCTTAGTCGTACCATTCGTCCTGCAAATCTTCGCCGCTGTGGGACTGACAGGTTGGCTCTCGCTACGCAACGGCAAAACTGCCGTCAACAACGTTACTACCCAATTACGAACGGAGGTAGTCGCCCGCATCAATCAACAACTAAACACTTACTTGGAAACACCCCATTTGGTCAATGCCATCAGCGTCGATGCCATTCGCCGCTTTGGATTATGGAATCCAGACAATATGAGTTCTATGAGAAGCTACTTCTACTGGCAGCTCAAGCAATTTTCCACTGTTAGTTACATCAGTTTTGGAGGGGAAAAAAAAGAATACGCGGGTGCTGGATATAAGGATGATGGCAGTGTGGTTATTGAAATAACCGATCGCTCTACTAATTTTCTCAATACGATCGTCAAGGTAGATAGAGAGGGCAACCCGACTCAGTTTAAGGAAACCCACCCAGACTACGATCCCCGCATTCGACCCTGGTATAAAGCTGCAAAAGTTGCCGGCAAACCCCAATGGAATAAAATTTATCAATATTATATTCAACCTAGCCTAGGCATCTCCGCTAGCCAACCTGCTTACGATAAAAATGGCATTTTTATAGGTGTTGTAAGTACCGATCTCTTTCTCTCAAAAATCAGCGACTTTCTCCAAAGTTTAAAAATTGGTAGATCGGGAAAGACTTTCATCATCGAACGCTCTGGCTTGCTAGTGGCTTCTTCCACCGCCGAGAAGCCATTTATCAAAAGCAAAAATCGCCAAAAAACGCAACGATTAAAAGCGATTGAGAGCAGCGTACCTTTGATCAATGGTACAGCGCAACATTTAATAGAACGCTTTGGTAACTTTACCGAAATAGATAGCAACCAGCAACTAGAATTCATGCTAAATGGTCAGCGGGAATTCGTGCAAGTATCCCCATTCCAAGATGGTAGAGGTCTTGATTGGCTGATTGTTGTAGTCGTTCCAGAAGCCGACTTTATGGAGGAAATCAATGCCAATACCCGTAGCACTATCCTACTCTGCGTTTTAGCGTTAGTGCTAGCGACGTTGTTAGGAATCTTCGCCTCCCGCTGGATTACCCATCCTATTTTTCTTTTGAGTAAAGCGAGTAGAGCGATCGCTAGCGGTCAATTAAACCAAAAAGTAGACGTAAATGGGATAAATGAACTGGGAGTTCTCGCTCAATCTTTTAACCAAATGGCACAGCAATTGCGCGAGTCTTTTGCTGCTTTAGAAAAGACAAACTCAGAGCTAGAAAATCGAGTAGAAGAACGAACAAGTGAGCTAAAAGAGGCAAAAATTGCCGCTGATACTGCTAACCATGCCAAGAGCGAATTCCTCGCCAACATGAGCCATGAACTTCGCACACCCCTGAACGGAATTCTAGGATACTCTCAAATTATGGAGCGCGATCAAACTACCACTCCTAAACAAAAAGATGCTATCCACATTATTCACCAGTGTGGTTCGCACTTACTCACGCTGATTAACGATATTTTAGACATTTCTAAAATTGAAGCCAGTAAAATGGAACTTGACAGCTCAAGTTTTAATTTTTCTTCTTTTTTGATCGGGGTTGTGGAAATGTGCCGCATCCGAGCTGAACAAAAAGAAATTACATTTAGTTATCAAGTATTAAATCAACTTCCTAACGCTGTAAAGGCTGATGAAAAACGACTGCGCCAAGTTTTGATTAACCTTTTGGGCAATGCTATTAAATTTACAGAAAAAGGAGGTGTTATTTTTAAGGTAGGCGTAATAGCTACGGGGGAAGACTCTGAGCAATCACAACTTACTAAAATTCGTTTCCATATCCAAGATACGGGGATTGGAATGGCACCTGAACAGTTAGAACAAATATTTTTACCGTTTGAACAAGTCGGAAATAGCCAGCGGAAGGCAGAAGGCACTGGGTTGGGATTAGCGATCGCACAGAAAATTGTTCAACTGATGGGAGGCGAAATAAAAGTCGAAAGTATACTCGGTCAAGGCAGCATTTTTTCCTTTGATTTAGAGTTGACTCAATCAGCGGAATTTATTACTCAACCTTCGGTAAATACTTCAATTAATTTAACAGGTTTTAAAGGCAATAAAAATAAAATTTTGTTAGTAGACGATCGATTAGAAAATAGAGGTTTTATTAGAAGCTTTTTAGAACCACTAGGTTTTAAAATCATGGAAGCTTGTAATGGACAAGAGGGTTTAAATAAAGCCATTGATTTTCAACCTGATATGATTATCACAGACTTAGTGATGCCAGTAATGGATGGATTTGAAATGTCGCGGCGCTTCCGAAAGTCATCAGAGTTTAAGGATGTAATATTGATAGCATCCAGCGCCAGCGTGTTTGAATTCGATCGCCAAAATAGCCAAGAAGCAGGTTGTAACGAGTTCCTGTCAAAGCCTATCCAAGTAGAAGAATTGCTAGAAGTATTAAAAAATTACTTACAAATAGAATGGATTTACGACCAACCTGCGGATTTGGCGATCGCACAGCCGGAAGGTTTCACTGATGTATTAAACGTTCAGAGTGGTGAGCTTGTGATACCGCCATCAGCAGAGCTGGTAGCGCTGTTTAATGCAGCTCGGATCGGCGATATTGAAGTGGTTGAGCAGGAAGCCAATAGACTCAAGCAGATAGACGGTAACTATTTACCATTTGCTAATAAAATCTTGCAATTTGCCAAAAATTTTGAAGAAAAAGAACTACTAGCTTTTGTAAAAAAACATTTGGGGGAATAAAATGCTCAACCAAAAAGACAATGTAATTTTAATTGTTGACGATAACCCGAATAACCTAAAACTTCTGTTCGATTTTTTGAAGGAGTCAGGCTTCAAGGTTTTAGTAGCTAAGGATGGGGAAAGTGCTATTGAGAAGTTACAAGAAGTTTCGCCAAATATCATATTGTTAGATGTGATGATGCCGGGGATAGATGGGTTTGAAACCTGCCACCGCTTAAAAGCATCGGTGGCAACGAAAGATATCCCTGTGATTTTTATGACATCTCTTACGGATCGCGTGGATAAGGTTAAAGGTTTGTCAATGGGAGCAGTAGATTATATCACCAAACCCTTTCAGCAAGAGGAAGTCCTAGCCCGCGTGCAACTACACCTGAGACTGCGAAATTTAACCAAGACGCTGGAAGAGCAAAATGTGCTTCTCAAAGAGGAAATTGAAGCGCGAAAAGAGGCGGAAGCGGCCTTGCAGAAACTCACTTCTGAGTTAGAGGAACGGGTGGCTTCTCAAACGGCTGAACTTAGACAAGCCTGCAACGAGCTTCAACAGGCTCAAGTTCAGTTGTTGGAAAGAGAAGAAAAATTAGGACATTATGCTTTTCACGACGCGCTAACGGAGTTGCCTAACCGCGCTTGGTTTATGAATCGGCTGCAACAGGCGATCGACTTGTCGTACAGACGTGAAGATTATGTATATGCGGTGCTATTTATTGACCTAGATCGCTTTAAAGTAGTGAATGATAGCCTCGGACATTTGGTTGGGGATCAATTACTAAAAAGCGTTGCTCGTCAACTGCAAGTTTGTTTACGCCACACAGATGCAGTTGCGCGGTTTGGAGGAGATGAATTTGTGATATTGCTGGAAGATATTAAAGATATTGATGAACCAAACAGGGTGGCTGAACGCATCCAAAATCAATTAAGGCAGCCGTTTAATTTGAATGATTATGAAGTATTTACCGAGATCAGCATTGGCATTATCGTTAGCACAATGGGTTACGATCGCCCCGAAGACGTGCTCAGAGATGCGGATATCGCAATGTATTATGCTAAAGCTCAAGGCAGAGGGCGTTACGAAGTTTTCGATCCAGCGATGCAAACTGTGGCGATGACGCGGTTGCAGTTGGAGAATGATTTGAGAAGGGCGATCGCGCTACAAGAATTTTGCGTTCACTACCAGCCAATTGTCTCGCTTTCTACGGGGCAACTGAGTGGCTTTGAAGCTTTGGTGCGCTGGCATCACCCATCTGGCAGAATCTACCCGCCTGCTGAGTTTATCCCTGTGGCTGAAGAAACTGGTTTGATCAATGAACTGGGGTGGTTTGTTTTGCAGGAAGCTTGTCACCAGATCAGTATTTGGCAGCAACAGTTTCCCCACACACCTCCCTTGGCGATTAATGTCAATCTTTCCCCAGTGCAGCTAAAGCAAGCAAACCTACTGAATCGAATTGAGGAGATTTTGCAGCAGACTGGCTTTCCCAGCTACAGTCTCAAACTAGAGATTACTGAAAGCTGCATTTTGGAAACAGTATCCAGGGAAGAAAAGATGTTGAAGCAGCTAAAAGCTCTAGGCCTTATGTTGTGTATCGATGACTTTGGCACGGGCTACTCTTCTTTAAGCCGCTTACATGAGTTTCCCATTGATACCTTAAAGATTGACCGGTCTTTTGTGAGCCGCATTGGGGCAGACAACAGCGGCGTAGAAATTATCCAGACAATTGTAACGCTGGCTCGCAGCCGAGGTATGGATATCGTGGCAGAAGGCATAGAAACGCCAACACAGCTACAGAAACTGCGAGAGTTGGGGTGTGAGTTGGGGCAAGGATATTTATTTTCTAGGCCTGTAGACAGCGAAAAGGCAACCGAATTATTAGGCATAAAGGTAGGGCTAGCAAGCTGGCCTGACATCTAGTTTAGTCGCAATAAATTTTATGAATCTTTTGTGGGAAAGGCCCAAAAGCCTACTCTCATCATGCGAACTCAATTCTGCTGGGAATTAATAGTTAGTTTGGGTCGGATTTTTGATATTTTATGAATTAATAAAATTTACCTCATGCCCGAACGTTAATTTTTAGGAATTCCTAACGGGTTTATGCTCAGTAACACAGAATTTCCGATATTTTGATTCACTATTGTTTCGGACGATCGACTTCGAGTCGCACTCTTGCAGTGTATGCTGCCCGTTGGGGGGTGCGGAATCTGGGATTGGGCGGATTTGGCATCAAAAGCTCTCTAACGCCACACTCGCCTTAAATTCAACACAAATCCTGGCAATACATCTTCCCCGGATAACTCGGTTGGATTAATTAATATTTCTACTTCTGTCTGTTGTCTGTAAATCTCTACCCGTTGGTTTTGCGGGTCAATCAACCACCCCAATCTTGCGCCGTTGTCGATATATTCCCGCATCTTAGTTTGAAGGGTGGAGAGACTATCGGATGCCGAGCGCAATTCTACTACAAAGTCTGGACACAGAGGAACAAAGCCTTGGCGCTGTTTTGGAGTTAGTGCTTCCCAGCGAGTTCTACTCACCCAGGAAGCGTCGGGAGAACGGCGAGCACCATTGGGGAGGATGAATCCGGTAGAAGAGTCAAAGCCTTCTCCTAAATCTTCGTGTGTTTCGCACCAGCGATCGACTTGCCCGCTAATACTGAGATTGCGACTGCCTGATTCTCCTCCTGTGGGTGGATTCACTATTAATTCTCCTGCTGCTGTTCTCTCTAATCTCAAGTCGGGATTTGCCAATGCTAGGGCCTCGAATTGCTCGCTACTGACAACAATCCCGATCGCGTTTGGCAATTCTATAGAGATGGTTTCTGGTTCAGTAAATATTTGTACCATATTCAATTCCGGTTTTTTTTAGATTGAACTCGGCAACAAAAAAAAGTTAAAGGACTCTTGCATGGGGTGGGGCGGGTTTACGAGATTGTGTGTTTTAGGCAATTATGATCTGTGAACCCGCCCCTACAAAATTTTGACAATCGTGCAATATTTTTGAGATTTTCTACAACTGTCCGAAACCTTTTTTAGGCTTATCTTTTTTCTTTTTCTTCTTCTGCTGGGCACCCATATAGCCACGGGAACCGGGCTGCATTCCGGGGCCACCCATTCCGGGCATTCCGGGCATTCCGGGCAATCCTCCCATTCCTGTAAAGTTGCCTTGACTCATTTGCTGCATCATGGTACGCATTTTCTGGAAATCGCTCACCAGCTTAGTTACGTCGTTTTCTGCGTAGCCTGCGCCTTTGCCGATGCGGCGGCGGCGGGATGGAGAACTGGCTAAAAGTTCGGGGTTGCGGCGTTCTTCAACTGTCATCGAATTAATCATGGCTTCAGTGCGTTTTAGCTGCACTTCTCCCTGCCGCATTTGTTCGTCTGAGAGTTTGTTCATCCCCGGAATCATTTTCATGATGCCGCCGAGGGAACCCATATTTTTTAACAGTCTGGTTTGCTTGAGAAAGTCGGTAAAGTCAAACTTTGCCGTGAGCATTTTCTCTTGCATTTTCTCGGCATCGGCGATGTCGAATTCTTCTTGCGCTTTTTCTACTAGCGTCAAGACATCGCCCATGCCGAGTATTCTCGATGCCATGCGATCGGGATAAAATGGTTGCAATGCTTCCACTTTTTCGCCGACGCCGACAAATTTAATCGGCGCGCCGGATATTTGCCGCACGGATAAGGCTGCACCGCCGCGGCTGTCGCCGTCTAATTTGGTTAAGATTGCGCCGGTAATGCCGATTTGTTCGTGAAAGGTGCGGGTTAAATTTGCTGCTTCTTGGCCGGTCATGGCATCAACAACTAACAGCGTTTCGTGGGGTTGTACTGTTTGTTTGATGCGGCCCAATTCTGCCATCATGTCTTGGTCGATTTGCAGGCGGCCTGCTGTATCGACGATGATGGTATCAATGCCGATTTGTTTGCCGTGTTCGATGCCTTGGCGGGCAATTTCTACGGGGTCAATGTCTTTGCCTAATTCAAATACGGGTACGTCGATTTGTTTGCCGAGGGTTAGCAATTGGTCGATCGCGGCTGGTCGATAAATGTCGGTTGCGACTAGCAGTGCGGTACGATTTTGTTTGCGGAGGTGCAGCGCTAGTTTGGCGGTAGCTGTGGTTTTCCCGGTTCCTTGCAAACCTGCCATCAGGATCACTGTGGGCCCGGATTCGGCGGTGGCGAGGGGTACGTTGGTTTCCCCCATGACGCGCACGAGTTCGTCGTGGACGATTTTGATAAATTGTTGGTCGGGACGGACGCCTGAAACGACTTCTGCGCCTTGTGCTTTTGCCGCTACCTCTGAGATGAAGTTTTTGACGACTTGGAGGTTGACATCGGCTTCCAGGAGGGCGCGGCGGACTTCTTTGAGCGCGTCTTGGATGTTGGACTCGGAGATTTTATTTTGTCCGCGCAGTTTTTTCCAGGTGGATTCGAGTCGATCGGCAAGGGCTTCAAACATAGGGCATTGTTGGCTAGTCAGTCTTTTTAATTTTAGGCTAAATGGGGCTGTTTGGATTAATGTTTTGCTAATTTTTCAATAATCCTTTCAGGGCGGGCTAGAAGCCCACCCCACAAGCAAATTATTCATGTGTTGTGGAACAGGCATCTTGCCTGTTCCTAAAACTGCTATAAGATGTGAGTTTTTACGCGGATTGATGCTGAAACTACTTCAAATTCATGTAGTAGGGTACGTTTTGACAAACCCTACTTTATGGAATAGGATTAAAGTATTTCCGTCACCTTGCCACAATTTTAATGTCTGCTTATGCCCAAAAAGATTCGAGAACTCAAAAGCCTGCTGCTAAAAGCTGGGTTTACTTATCGTTCGGCAAAAGGCAGCCATACAAGATGGGTTCATCCCTTACTACTATCATGAACCAATTACCATTGCTGGAAATGATGGCGATGATGCGAAACTGTATTTAGAGAGAGAAGTTAATCGAAAAATTGGAATATTGAAAGCAATTGAAGAAGAGGAACCTGAATCATGAAATTACCTTATATAATTGTTATTCAATGGTCGGATGAAGATAACTGCTACCTAGTTCACTTACCTGATTTTCCATCTCAGCAGTTCCACACTCATGGAGATACCTACGAAGAAGCTTTGCAGAATGCAGTAGAGGTATTAGAGCTTTTAGTTGAAGAATATCAGGTAGATGGTAAATCTATCCCTGAACCTAAAACTCTAGTAGAAAACTTGCTGTTTGCTTGATTATTGATTTGAAGCGATCGCCCTTTCCCAAAAAACAGGCGATCGCTCTTTTATTTAGATGGGGATAGTTTTTATATTTGGATATTTTGAAGTTATTGGATGTTGGTTTTTACGTATTCTGCGATCGCCGGTTGGAGTTGGAAGAGGGTGCGATCGCCCTTTTGGACTTTTTCGATTAATAACCTCCGTCTCAAGGATTCGACGGCTTTGAGGAATTCTGAAGGGGATAATTCCAGAAGGGCTGGCTTTTTGGAGATTTCGACTGCTTTGATTTGATTTGCCAACCAGGACATTACTTGTTTTTCGGAGTCTGACAAACGCTGAGAATGTTGGTGCAATAAATATTCTAAGTCTCCTAAAACTAGGCTATCATAGGATAAAAATTCAGAAATATTGCCGCTAAACAAGTCTTGAATAGCAGCAGCTACTGTATTCAACCACAAGGGATTTCCTCGGTAAATGTCTATCAATTTTGACCAGTTTTCCGATTCAAGTAAACCTTTTTCTGTGAATATTTCTCGCGCTGCTTCGCCTAAACCATTGAGTTGCAAGGTTTGACAATTTTTCGGGTGGCTTTCTAATGCTGCAATTTCTCTGGGTTTTTCCCAACTAATCAAAACTATGCAACTGTTGTGACATGATTCTGCTATTTGTTTGAAGAAAGTGCCATAATTTTCATAGCCTGGTTTGTAGTTTCCTGCTAGTTGTTGGCTGCTGAAAATTGTTTGCACATCATCGAGCACGATCAGACAGCGGTGCGATCGCAAATATTGTAGGGGCAATCCCCCCGTGGTTGCCCTTTCTTCGGGGGCGGCGATCGCCCTTTCTTCGGGGGCGGGCACGGGGGCACCGCCCCTACAGAATTGAATTAAGTCGGTTTCGAGTGTTTGGAGGGGTGGCGCGTTGCGGAGGCTTCGCCAGATTATACAGTCGAATTCATATTGAAGGTGTTGGATTAGTTGGAGGGCGATCGCACTTTTGCCACTTCCGCTTAATCCTAAGATGCTGATGAGACGGGTGCGATCGCCCAAAATCCATTGTTTGAGGGTGGTGAGTTCGGATGTGCGATCGTAAAATGTCGAGATTTCTGGTGCGTCGTCTAAGTCGATGCGGGGCTGTTTTGCTGTTGGTTGGGGGTTTTGGGGTGAAGTGGGCGATCGGGCTTTTTCATGACAAATGTTAACGTTATGATTAACTGTTATATTCTCGCCTATTACATTTTCAACAATAGCTAATTGATAATTATAAAAACTTGCCTTTTCTAATACAGTCCTAAAATTGTTTTTAGTAATATTTTTTTTCAATCCTTTAGAAAGTGTTTTCCAAAGGTCAGATCCGACATTTCTGACATGACTTGGACTTGAGTAAACTTCTTGAGCAATTTGCGTGTAAGTTGCGTCTTCTAATGTTCCCCGCAGGATAGCTTCTTGCACGTAATCTAAATGCTTTCCCGTCTTAGCAAAAATTAGCTCATCTGCCAGTGTCAAAACTTCGGCAATATCCATAGATTAGGGAGAAGCTGGAGTTTACGCCATTCATTATACCTGACATTTCGTACAATGGTGACATTTTTGATTTTGTCATCTATCTAAAGTCAGGACTTTTCCTACACAGCTCATCCTTTATATTAATTGATTAAGGTATTAGCAGGATATTTATATGAAGCGAGTGCGGTGGCTCAGCGGTTTGTTCTCGGCTGGGGTGTTGTCTTTTACTCTAGCGACAGTTGGCGCACAAGTGGCTCAGGCCCAGCGCCCGATCTTTTTGCTCGAACTCAACTGTGTTCATAGAGGGTTTCCCAATTATCAAGAACAAGCTCGGGATGTTTCCATAGGTAGAGAAATATACACCAGTCGTTTGTTGATATGGGCGAGTAACGGTGCTGGTTGGACTTGTCAACTTCCTGGTGATCCCGCCTCTCTCCGAATAGAGTATGGAGTTGCGGATGGGGATGGTCTACCCCCTGCGAAAATAGATGTTTATGTAGATGGAAATCAAGTAGCTTCCCAAGTAGGAAAAGATGGCAGGGTCAATACAATGCTGGTAGATGTCAGTAATGGTAAAAGTCTGGCTGTTGATATCTATTGCTCTAGGGCAACAAATTGTAGCAATAAATGGTACTACTTCTTCTGGCTCGCTATTATACCGGGCGCAAGCTCTCCAGGGAGTAGATAAATTATGAGCCTCAGCCGCCGTCAATTTAATCGTATCGTCATCTGGGGTGGAGCTTCTTTTGCTGCTTCCGCCACATCCGGCATCTTTTTCCCCAAACCTGCCGAAGCTTATTCCCTAGAATTTCCGATTAGTGCTTTATCAGCCGATCGCGTTTTTAACGGTATTCAAAAATATTGTGGAGCACAGCCCATCCCCGGCGTTCTCTCACCAATATTACAAGGCAATACTAATGTTAGCAGTAAAGTAGATCCAGCAGCGGCCAACGCTATTCGCAGGGCAGATAAAGAATTTGTTGATCGCAACTTTACCAACAAAAGAACCGAATTAGCCCTAACTGGCAGCGGTTCCAATTTTGCTGCTGATACCAGTCGGCTGTGGGGCCGGCAAAGACAGGAGCAAGTGGGCCCGAATGTTGGCTTTGGGTTTGTACAAAAGTGGGAAGATCAATATAGCGATGCCAAAATTTCCGGGCCGACAATGTGCGCTATTCATAACGCTCAACAAGTCTTAGCCGATCAAAGATTAACACCTCCAGAAATCGCGGCTTCTGTATTGCCAACTCGATCGCGAATAGATGATACAACAGCTTGGGGAGGGGATGCGGATGCGTCTGCTGGGAGGAATCCTGGTGCTGTTTTTGCTCAATACAATACAGCCGCCGGTACGGTGACATCTCGCTACGATTTAGTTGAACCTGGGCCGAGAGGTTTTGGGCGTGTTGAGTTTACTATTGAAGCCGAAGATCAGCCTCGGCGGGTGATTTTGGTGACGGTGAGGTTTTAGGGAGAAATCAGCATTACGAAAATCCTGTAGGGGCGGGTTCGCCAAGATTTCTAATTCACATCCAAGGTATTTATAAACCCGCCCCCACCCACGAATAGGGCCGGGGCGGGTTTATTTGGCCTGTTTGTTTCTGTCAAATATTGTTGGTGAACCCGCCCCTACCTTATGGATGGGGCGGGGCGGGTTTATTTTACCTGTTTGTTTGTGTCAAATATTGTTGGTAAACCCGCCCCTACAGGATTAATTGCAATCCGATCGTCGATTATATCATAACGTTTATTGTCTTTGCAATTGCCCAATCAAATCTAATGCTTTTTGAGCATCTGCATTCATTCCTTGAGCCCTAAATAAACGAGCCGCTTGCTGCAAATCTGCGATCGCCCCTTGTCTATCTCCCATTCTTACCAACGTAATTCCTCGGTTAGCAAAAGCCTTAGCATAATTGGGATTGAGTTGAATTGCTTGAGTGTAATCAGCTAAGGCAGAGCGATCGTTATTGATGCGAAACAGCGCTAATCCTCTGTTAAAATAAGTGTTGGCGCGACCGGGATTGATTTGCAGCGCTTGATTGAAATCGTCGATCGCCCCTTTTTGATCGCCCAAGTCCGAAAGTGCTAATCCTCGGTTGTTGTAAGCCGCTGCAAAGTTTCTATCCAAGCGGATGACTTGAGTATAATCTGCGATCGCCCCCGGTTTGTCTCCCATTGCTGACAAAACCAGCCCCCGATTGTAGTAAGCGTCAACATAACCGGCATTTAGGGCGATCGCCTTGCTATAATCAGCGATACTCTTGGGCATTTGTCTCAAATCGGAATAAGCGAGGGCTCGATAGAAATAAGCTTCCGCGTAATCAGATTGAGTTTGAATTGCTTGGTTAAAATCGGCAACAGCCCCTGACAAATCTCCCCGATCAAACCGAGTTAAACCTCGAACGTAATAAGTCTTAGCATCTTGCGGATTATTGAGTTTCAGAGGTGCAGTAGCTGTTGGAGAGGTATTAATTAAAAGTGCCGAACGATTTAATCCCGCCTCCGATAATTTAGCTAGAAAAGTGTTAATAGGAATTGCTGAATTAAATCCTGTTTTAATATCGGCTAAACCTGTAATAACTTTTCCGTCAATGACAGGATCGTAATCCCGATCGCCCTCTCCATGAACTCCAACTACCCGCCCTTCTCCATCAAATACAGGCCCTCCACTCATTCCCCCTTTCGTGACAGCATTGTAGCGCAAATTATACCCTTGGGGATGACTTGAAATTCTGCTTGTAACGAAGCCCGGCACAAACTCGAAATTGCGCTCTTTTTGGTGCTGGTTTCTGCTAGCCGGAATACCTGGATAGCCAAACACAAAAATTTGTGTAGCAACTGTCGCTTGTTCGGAATCGCCGAAAGTGACAACAGGATAAGAATCTGCACTGTTAAATGTTACCACTGCTAAATCGGGAGCATTCTGACCTTTCTGTAATAGTACACGACGGGTTACTGGATAGTTTTTTCCCGTATGACTGCGAATTGTATAGGTAAGTTTATCATCATCAACTACATGGTTAGCTGTCAGGAGAGTGTAGGTTGTACCTTGTTTTGCAATAATAAATCCCGTTCCACCACGCTTATCCGATCTGTTAATTTGAACGGTGACAGATTCAGCGAATTTGGCAATTTCTTGGGGAGTTTTTGCGAAAACAGGTGCTGCTGCAAAGACGACTATTCCTGCTACTGTTACTGTTCCTGCGAGGATGCTGGCGAGGGAATCAAACCGCGAATAATCCCTATTCATAGATATTTGCTGAAGAGTAAGATTTTTTATACTTATGACTTACGCATGGGAGTCCAGAAACCGGGTTTTTTGCCCCGAAGACCCGTTATTACCACAGATTCGGTAAAAAACCCGGTTTCTTTGGTCGAAATGCGTAAGCCCTAATACTCCGAATAGTATAGATTAAAATAAAATTTCTGAAAACCAGAAACCCTGGATGTTTTCAGATGATTGCAATTTTTATGACATTTCGTACATTTCGTATATTCCGGCCATTGCCGGCATTCCTAGGCCATAATTTATTTGTATATCTTCTAGGTTAACCAACTCGAACTGCATCCCGAAACACTTTCAAAGCTTCTTTTTCTTCAGACATTTGCAGGCATCTCCCCAGCAATTCTAGATCCAAATCCGGCAACAGCATACTCCGAGAAACGCGATCGTAATCCTCCGAGTTCAGTTGGTAAATCGAAAATACTCCGTCTTCCCAAAACCAAACTTCTGCTACGTTAAATCTGCGGTAGTATTCCAGTTTATTAATAGTTCCGCTAGTAAAAACAATTTCGATCGCCAAATCGGGTGTTTCTCGCTGCCGTCTGTCTTCGCCAAAGTAGTAAGATAAATCTGGTTCCTTGCTGCTGCCTTTTGCTTCCCCTTGGAGTGTAGCGCTACCCGTCGGTCTAAAACTAATATCTTTTTCTACGAAAAAGGTCATTAACATTCCTGCCAGCAGGCATTTAATGGTTTCATGTTCCGGCGAAAGTGTCATAATTTCCACATATCCGTCGAGGTAAGACAAGCGAACACTGCGAGTGTACTCTAGCAAGGAATCCAAAGCTTTGAACTGTTCCCAAGTCATCGATAGCGGCAAAATCAACCGCTGTTCCGGGAGTGCAGTTAATTTGGGGTGAGTGGCAATGGTCATATATACTTTCCCCGAGTTTGAATTTCTACTTTTAGATTAGCATAAAAATATATAAAGGGAGAAATTGGGGACTTCGAGCGCTCTTGTTCCCCCCTTGTTAAGGGGGGTTAGGGGGGATTTTGCCCGTCTAATTCCCTACAAATAATTAAGTCAAAAACTGGAATTGAGAACCGTTAACTGCCAAAGCAAACGGACTTGCCTGTTCAAATGCCCCGACAAGTTCAAAGTTATCCACATTTAAAATTACCCCCAAAATCCGTCCGTTTCTTTGGTTGCTAATCACCATGTCGTTGATAATTCCGTCGTTATCGTAAGCAATCAAATTGTCGTCTTCAAAGAACAGGTCTAGTTCTGTTAAACCGTCCGTCAAACCAATACGATCGCCCTCGTCAAAGTTAAAATCGGTAACGACATCTGCTCCATCTATACCAAATGCTTCATCGTTGCTTCTGAGGACGAATATGTCACCACCGAGGCCTCCCGTGAGCACGTCAACTCCCCGATCGCCCCCGATGAAATCGTCGCCCTCATTGCCGTCTAAATCGTCGTCTCCTTGCCCTCCCCGCATGATATCGTTGCCAAATCCTCCAAAAATAACGTCGTTTCCGGCATCGCCCCTAACTACGTCGTTGCCTTCATTTCCGTCCACTATATCGGCATCTTTGCCACCGTAAAGGATGTCGTTCCCGCCGTTACCTGCGATAACATCATTGCCGTCATTTCCCAACAATCTTTCGTTGGAATCGAAGGAACCTGCTATGGTATCGTTGCCGCCGAGTCCCCAAACTCCCCAGGGAAAAGACGACAAATTTCCATTCCCTACCTGAATATCATCGGGTGTAGCGAATGCCAAAAGACGTGGCCCGCCCCCAGCAAATACAGGAAATCCTGTCACATCGCCGATGAGATTGTTAACCGTTAAAGCCATAACTATGTCCTTTCAAAAATCATGTTATCTGTATTATATATGTTAATTCTTGCCTTGCCAAATAGCAAGTTATATGGTAATTTGTATCGCAAGTTTATTTGCTAAATTAGTGACCAGCAACCTGTTTGCCAATTGGTAATTACCAATTGGTAATTACCAATTACCAGGGCTACGCCTCATTCAACCCAAAGCTGCTATATATCTCGCCTCTGAGTCAAATAGCATTAGTTGCTTACACTATCCGCTACTGTCTACCGCTTATAATGGGTGTTACCCGCCAGGTGGTAAACACGTTAATATCACCTATAACGTCTAGACTGAGAGGTTGTTTGTGAATAAAAGTAAAAGTCCCTGGGCCCATCGTCCGAGAAAACACCCAGTTTCCGATACCCACACACAAACTTTACAAACAGGATCTAAGTTCTTTACAAAGCCATAATCGCCGATCGCTGACATTCTTTGGCCAAATCCACTGCTTTCAGGTGTTTTACTCATGTCTACTCCTAAATCGTCTTCCCATCAAAACAACAACAACTCCGTAAAATCACTGCCAGCGACAGATATCCTCCCAACAAAGCAAGACAGTAACAATCTGCCCAGCGAACCAAGTATAGAACAGCTACTGGAAGCTTTGGCGGGCAAAGTACCCAGTCAATCTTCTGAAATTGAACCGTTGAAAACGTGGAAACAAGATTTACAGCGATTGTTTCAATTTCTCGGCGATCGCCGCGTTTTAATCGCAGTAATGCAACCGGGAACTTTTGCCCTGCGTTACGCTAACGCAGCATTTTGCCGCTTGGCCGGTTGGGAGGAAACGTCCTTGGCAACTCAATTTACCAACGGTTGGTTTGCAGAAACCGACATCACTCTGCTGGAACTGTTCGAGGATGGGGACGGCAAAACAGCAGAACAATTGTACCGCCGCCACCTTTTGCACTGGGTATTTAAGCAATATTATCAAATTGACATTGACGGTTTGCGGGTGCTAGACGAACCTGCCACGGCGAGTGTAAAAAACCCCAAACACCGAGAACCCAGATTCATTGAATTTTGGCTGGGTTCGGAACAGTTAAAAATTACTCGAATTGACTCAAAAATAGATGAATTTGCGGATTTTTCTTTAAGATTAATGCCTGTTGCGGAACGGGAAGCTTGGCTGATGCAGCCGAATCAATTGGAAAATTTAGCCGATCGATTGCAGTTGGATAATTACCGCGTAGAAGGCTTGCTGCTGCTAGAAGGTTTTGATGTCACTGTGCAGGAGCAAATTCGGCGGCTGACTCAGTTATTGATCGATCGAGATTCGATGCTGCGGGCTGACAAATTTGAGAGAATCGATCGGTGTTTGCGATCCCTCTTCAATGCTGACGGCACTTTGCTGCTGCGCCCCGACGACGATCAGGTACAGCTATTAGTTGCAAAAGACGGTCAACATTTGCAGCCGATTCTTTATTCAATGCACTCCCTAGAAGCTTCTCACTTTTTGAAGGCCACAGCAGCCAATCAAGTTTGGAACGTGCCAGACTTGCGTAGGGAGTGCGAAACCGAGTGCGATCGAACTTTGCGGAGAATGGGAACTCGATCGATGCTGCTGGTGCCCCTGGTAGTCAAATCCGTCACCCGCGAGGGGTGCGGGCAGCGGATTTTGGGTGTTGTGGGGCTGTTGTGCGATCGGCCCAACCACTTCAACGGCATTGACGCTAAACACGCCCAAGAACTCATTCCCGCCTTCATTGCAGCCCTGCGGCAAGCCATCCAGGAGCGGTTTACCCACATTCACAACATCCACCCCGCAGTCGAGTGGCGGTTCGCCCAAGAAGCAGAAAGGCGAAGTTGGGGACTACCGGCAGAAACAATCGTATTTGCTGACGTTCATCCGCTGTACGGAATTTCGGACATTCGCGGTTCTAGCGACGAAAGAAACCGAGCCATTCAAACTGATTTGCTCGAACAATTCCGCTTAGGTTTAGTCATAGCTGATGCCGTTTGCCAAACACAAACTACCCACCTCGGCGAGCAATTGCGGCTCGACTTGCTCGACTACATCGAGCATTTAAAACAAAAAGTAACAGTCGATATGGAGGTGCGAGCCGCCGAGTATTTAAACGAGCATTTAGAAGTATATTTTGACTATTTTGTGCAGTGCGGGCCCAAGGTTCAGGCAGCCGTTGAAGCTTACCAAGCAGCCTGTGAAAATGAACACAACTGCGTTTACAGCGATCGCAACCGCTACGACCAAATGCTGAACCTAATCAGCACCAAACTCCAAGAAACCTGGGCGCGCTGGCAAGAAAAAATGCAGCAAATTCTTCCCCACTACTGCGACATCGAATGCACCGACGGCATGGATCACATGATTTATGTAGGAAAATCCATCGATCCCAAATTTAGCCAGTTTCACCTACACAGTTTGCGGTACGAACAACTACGAGCTATTTGCGATTGCGGTCGCACAGTTTTTCGCCTGCAATCCGAGTCTCAAATCAACATGGAACTCGCACATTTAGTGTTAGTTCAGAATACCACGATCGACATTTTTCACAACGAAAATACCGAAAAAATGTTTGATGTCAAAGGCACTCGCGACATCCGCTACGAACTTGTCAAAAAGCGGATCGAAAAAGCCGTTGACAAAGACGCACAAGAGCGGATTACTCAGTCAGGGATGTTGACTGTTGTTTATTCCACAGAGGAGGAGTGGGAAGAGTATGAGCAATACTTGCGCTACTTGTCTCGCGAAGGTTGGGTAGAGCCAAAAGTTCAGACTGGCATGGTAGAATCACAACAAGGAGTTAGCGGTTTAAAATTCGCCCGCGTGCGTATTTTGCCTGAACCGGAATCACTTTCTACTATCTGTGAAGTTACGGTAGTCAGCGATTGATAGCCCGTTCAATTGCCTGTTTGAGACCCAGTGCGATCGCTCCCATCTCCGGCTGTTTTATGCCCAGTGCGATCGCTCCCATGCCCCTGAAAAACTGTGCAGCCAAAGCATTCGGGACTCACACACAAGACCAATATTACATTTATGATGTTTGTTGACACCAAGGGAGCATCTCATATTTGTAAAAACACTTCTTCTTGCTCCTTCCTTCTTCCTCTTTCCTCCTGCCTCCTGCCTCCTGCCTCCTGCCTCAACACTCCAATTTATAGCTGGGCGGCTTTCATTGAGATGCTCCCGACACCAACGATCAAGCCCACATTTTCACTTAGTGTATATTGCGTGTGATTGGAAATCGCCAAATACACGATCGCAATCACACAAAATCAAGATTAAGTAATGTTAATCTAATGAGAATTAGCTCCTGTAATTTCTAACTTAAATGATGTTAAACTTATCACAATACCAAATAACTTCTACTCTGCACGAAGGCGTCGAAACAATAGTCTATCGCGGACAAACACCGACAGACGCGCCCCCAGCAATTCTGAAAGTCCTCAAAGCCGAATATCCCACCCTCGAAGCCATTACCAGGCTCAAACACGAATATCAAATCCGCCAAAATTTAGACAGCGAACAAATCGTCAAAGCCATCAGTCTCGAAACATTCGACCACCGATTAGGAATCGTTTTAGAAGACTTTGGCGGCGAATCCCTCGCAAAACTGCTGGAAAGAGAAACCTTGAGCCTGCCAGCAAATTTACACCTCGCCATCCAAATAGTCAAAGCCTTACAATACCTGCATTTTCATCACATTATTCACAAAGACATCAAACCCAGCAACATCATAATTAACTCGCAAACAAAACAAGTAAAACTCACCGACTTCGGCATTGCTACAAAACTCAACAAAGAAAATCCGCAATTTAACAATCCCAACTCAGTCGAAGGCACCTTAGCCTATATGTCACCCGAACAAACCGGGAGAATGAACCGCACCCTCGACTACCGCACCGACTTTTATTCCCTTGGTATCACATTATATGAAATGCTGACAGGAAAATTGCCTTTCTGCAGCAACGACCCCTTAGAAGTAGTTTATAGCCACATTGCAGTTCAACCAATATATCCCCATCAAATCAATTCAGAAATACCTGTCGCCATCTCAGAGATAGTGATGAAATTGATGGCAAAGAATGCCGAAGATAGATATCAAAGTGCGGCCGGATTGTTAGCCGACTTAGAAATTTGTTTGCATCAGTTAGAAACCACCGGACAAATTGCCGACTTCATCCCCGGACGCTTAGATATTCTCAGCCAATTGTTAATCCCCCAAAAATTGTACGGTAGAGAACAACAAGTCAACGAACTATTAGCAGCATTTGAACGTGTAGGGGCGGGTTCACCCAAATCTTTGCCACCCAACCTAAATACCGAAAAACCCGCCCGCCCCAATGCAGAAACCATTTCTGCCGCATCTTTTCCACCAAACCAAAATACAGAAAAATTCGCCCATTGCCAAAGCGAATTAATGCTAGTATCAGGCTACTCAGGCATCGGTAAATCAGCCGTAGTCAACGAAGTTAGCAAACCCATTACCCGGTCAAAAGGTTACTTCATCAGCGGCAAATTTGACCAACTCAAACGCAACATTCCTTATGCCTCATTAATCCAAGCATTTAACTCCTTGCTGCGGCAATTGCTAACTGAAAGTGCACTTTCATTAGAAATATGGCGCACTAAAATTTTAACAGCAGTGGGAACAGACGGCCAAGTAATTGCCGACGTAATTCCCAAAGTTGAATTAATCATCGGCAAACAGCCCGAAGTCCCAGAACTCGCCCCCATAGAATCCCAAAATCGATTCAATCGGGTATTCAAAGAATTTATTCGCGTTTTCGCCCAAAAAGAACACCCCCTAGTTATCTTTTTAGACGATTTGCAGTGGGCAGATTCAGCAACATTAAAGTTGATGCAAATACTGATAACTGACCCTGACCAAGAATATTTGTTGCTAATCGGTGCCTATCGAGACAATGAAGTTAGTCCCACCCACCCCTTAATTCAGACTGTAGAAGAAATTGAAAAAACTGGTACAAGAGTCAACAATATCGTGCTGCAACCGCTGGATTTAGCAAATGTGACGGAATTAGTCACTGAAACACTTAATACGGGTACAGAAAAAGTAACAAATCTAGCCGAGTTAATCTGGAATAAAACGGGTGGCAATCCTTTTTTCTTGACTCAATTACTCCAAGCACTTTATCAAGACTCTCTTTTGAAATTTGAATTTAATCACATTATAAATGAGGGAAATACAAGTGGCTGGTATTGGAGTATCGATGAAATTCAAGCCATTGGAATCACCGATAAAAGTGTGGTGGAACTGGTAGCTTCTCGCATTGAAAAATTGCCCGCAGCCACGCAAAAAATGTTGAAATTAGCAGCTTGTGTCGGGGATAAATTTGCTCTAGATGTGCTGTCACTTGTTAGCGAAAAGTCAGCTAATACTACAGCAACTGAACTTTATTCAGCTTTGCAAGCCGGGTTAATTCTGCCATTGAGCGATGCTTATCGCATTCCTTTAGTTTTCGATCGAGCCGAATCAATCCATCTCAAGTTAGACACTTCGCGGGTTAGTTACAAATTTTTGCACGATCGCGTTCAGCAAGCCGCCTATTCGCTAATTCCCGAAGACCAAAAGCAATCCACCCATTTAAAAATCGGTCAATTACTGTTACAGAATACTCCACCCGACAAGCTAGAAGAAAACATCTTTGATATCGTCAATCAATTGAATGTCGGAATTGACACGATTAGCCAACAGTCGGAAAAGACGCAGTTAGCAAAATTAAATTTAACGGCTGGACGCAAGGCAAAATCCGCTGCTGCTTATGAAGCTGCTGTTAGGTACTTGCGCGTGGCTATGGGATTACTGGCAGAGGATAGCTGGCAGAGTCAGTATGAATTAACGCTCTCTATCTACGAGTCAACAGCCGAAGCTGAATACTTAAATATCAACTTTGAAGAATCAAAAAAACTCATTGATATCATTTTGGCAAAAGCTAAAAATATACTGGAAAAGGTAAATAGTTACGAACTCTACATCCAATCTTACACTGCTCAAAATAGACTTGCAGAAGCACTAAAGACCGGGCTGGAAGTGCTAAGAATTTTAGGCATTTATTTTCCTCAAAACCCAAACACGCTAAACATTATGGCGGGTCTGATTAACACAAAATTGAGTTTGGGAACGAAACGAGTTGAGGATTTAGCTAACTTGCCAGAAATGACCGATCCTAATAAACAAGCAATTATGCGGATTTTATCAGGGACTCTCAGCAGCGCTATTCAAACAAAGCCGCAACTGCTACCGCTGCTGACATTTATGATGATCCAGCACTGCGTTAAATATGGCAACTCACTTTATGCTAGTATCGCCTACGTTTATTATGGCGCGATTTTGTGCAGGCTAGGGGATATTAATTCGGGATACCAATTCGGCGAACTGGCAATTATGCTGTTAGATAAATTTCCATCCCGTTCGATCAAAAGTAAAGTTTATATGAATTTTTTTGCTTTAATCCACCATTGGAAATCCCACATTAACTCAGTATTAGGCGATTTTTTGGAAACTTTTCAAGCCGGGATGGAAACTGGAGACTTAGAATATGCAGGTTATGCTATAGCCGATTATTGTACTTACCAACTATGGATGGGAGAGCCTCTATATCTGGTTGAACAGGAGACTGGTAAGTATGTGAAATTAATGCAGAAACTTCAATTACAAATGGCTGTACCGTATATAAGTATATTCAGGCAGACGTGTCTAAACTTGTGCGGAAAAGCTGTCGAACCATGCCATTTAGTCGGCGAGAGCTTTAATGAATTTGAAATGCTCCCCGCTTTAATAGAAGCTAAAAGCTTTCTTTTAGTTTGTTTAATTTATAACGCCAAAGCTCAGCTTAATTTTACTTTTAATAACTACGTGGAAGCCTTGGATAATTCAACGTTATTTGAAAAATATGAAGAAGCCGCTGCGGGATTTTATGTGGTTTCCCTCAGCAACTTCTACTACTCTCTCAGTCTCCTCGCTTTGTTTCCCCAAGCTGGCAAAGAGAACCAAAAGCAATATCTAAAAAAAGTGAGAGAGTTGCAAAAAAAGATGAAAAAATGGGCGGTTCACGCTCCCATGAACTACCAGCATAAATATGATTTGGTAGAAGCCGAGAAAGCGCGAGTGTTAGGGCAAAATACCGAAGCAATGGAATTGTACGATCGCGCGATTGCCGGAGCTCAAAAAAATAAATACATTCAAGAGGAAGCATTAGCCTATGAATTAGCAGGAGAATTTTATCAAGCTTTGGGTAAAGAGATAGTTTCTCAAGCATATCTGACTAAAGCCTATTATGGATATATCCATTGGGGAGCAATAGCTAAAGTTAAACACTTAGAATCAACACATCCTTTCTTAGCAGCACAGACGCGCACAATTCAAACCCCAACCCTCGATGTCACCCGCACTGCCACGGGAAATACTACCAGTAGTAGTTTAGGCGATTTATTAGACTTAGCTACTTTTATTAAGTCGGCGCAAGCCATTAACGGTGAAATTGTTCTCGAAAAATTGTTAACCAAATTAATCCAAATTATTTTAGAAAATGCGGCTGCTCAAAAAGTAGTGCTGCTGCTGCTGAAAAACGATATCCTCTGCCTAGAAGCTACTGGCATTTTTGCGGAGGATACAGTGACAATTTTACCCTCTATTCCCGTAGAAAATAGTCAAGATGTTCCCCTGTCTGTGATTAATTACGTCCACCGCATTCAAAAGCATCTGGTTTTAGACAATGCTACTGTCGCCGAACCTTTTAACGTAGATACCTACATTCAGAAATATCAACCAAAATCACTTCTCTGTTTGCCGATTATTTATCAATCTCAGCGGCGCGGAATAATTTATTTAGAAAATGCTTTGACAGTAGGAGCTTTTACAGCAGAGAGAGTAGAAATATTCAAAGTTTTAATTTCTCAAGTTGCTATTGCTGTAGAGAATGCTGGTTTGTACGCGCGCGAAAAAGAAAAATCTCAACAGTTAGAAAAATCTTTCAATGAATTGCAACAGGCGCAACTGCAACTCATTCAAAGCGAAAAAATGTCTGCTCTCGGCAATTTGATTGCAGGGGTTGCTCACGAAATTAACAATCCGCTGGGTTTTATTGCGGGCAATCTTGATGCTGCTGCTGAGGCCAGCTTAGATTTGATTGATTGCTTACAACTTTACCAAGAAAAATTTCCTAATCCTGGAGATGAATTACAGGATAAAGCATCGGAGATTGATTTAGACTATTTGATCGAAGATTTGCCGAAAATGCTTTTATCTATGAAATCAGGTACAGAGCGCATTCGCAATATTAGCAAGTCTTTGCGGACTTTTTCCCGCGCTGACAGTGCGAATAAAGTGTCAGCAAATATTCATGAGGGCATCGACAGCACTTTGATGATTTTACAGTATCGCCTGAAAGCTAAAGATACTCGCCCCGCGATTAAAATTATCAAAGAATACGGAGATATCCCGCCAGTTAAATGTTATTTTGGGCAACTGAATCAGGTATTTATGAATTTGCTGGCAAATGCGATCGAGTGTTTTGACGAATCCAATCAGGGCCGCACTTACGCTGAAATTGAAGCTTTACCGAATACGATCGCCATTATCACTCATCTCTCGGAGGATAGCAACAGCGTGGTGATTAAAATCAAAGATAACGGTAAAGGGATGTCATCGGAGGTCAAGTCGAAAATATTTGACCATTTATTTACTACTAAAGGAGTAGGGAAAGGTACGGGTTTGGGGTTGTCTATCAGCAGGCAAATTGTGGAAGAAACCCACGGCGGTAAACTAACTTGTGAATCGGTGCTGGGAGAAGGTTCGGAATTTGCGATCGCCCTGCCGCTGGATTAAGATGATGGAACTATGGCGTATTTGAAAACCCGGAGATCCCCCCTAACCCCCCTTAATAAGGGGGGACAAGAGCATCCTCAAAGTCAACCCCTACTCCCCTTTTTAAGGGCGATTTAGGGGGATCGAGACTCGGCTATAAACGGCACAACACATATATGAAAATTTGTCAATGCCTAATTATTTCGGAAAAAGTCCGCTGTTCACAGTCTACATTCGGCAGTATGCAGTTACATTATTAGCTAAATGTAATAACTATATTTGATAGGAGTTTTTCGAGTGAACGCTGCCGAACAAGCCAAAAATATAGAAGTTGCCAGCAAAATTGCTGCGGTTGTTAATTTATTCAAGTCGGAATTCCCGGATACAAAAGTCGATTTGAAACCTTGGATGAATGACCAGGATACCAGAGAACTTGTAGATCCAGATTCGATCGACATTGGCTTCCATTTCCCCGGTAGAAGCCGCTTGCTGCAAAGCCGCAGCATCTTGATTCAAATCCGATTTTACCAAGATCCGGTAGAAGGAAGCCGTCGGGCGATCGGGGTTGAGGCAGCCGGTTACGATCATACTGGTCAGCAGTGGCGCTTTTCTACCGTTGACAATTGGGGTTTTGTCGGTGCAACCGAACCCGCTGCGGAGTCTGCCCAAAAACTCAAAGACTTTTGCCGCGAGATATTCGGTTTGTTTAATCAATCTTTTTGAGGACTTCGGTTTTCACGGATCTCCTGTTTGTAGTAAAGATTTTATTCCTTGCTATTATCGCAATTGTCGATCGACCTACAGCCAACTGGATAAACAGATTTGTAAGTAGTCGATCGCTTGCCAAACAAAGTATAGCGGTTATCGCGGACTTGTTCGTACACGCGATCGCCCATCCACTTCATCCCCGGCATTGCCCGGTAAGCAGCCACAAACACCTCGCCAGCAGGAAGTATCCGCCCGATTTCCTCCGCCGCATCGCTGCCCTGCCAGCGGCGTTCCGGGGTGTTGCCATCTATCAAAATCATCCCCATTTCGCAGTCTTCAGACGTAATCCCAAAGCGATTTAATTGCTCTAAATCTTGCATGGAAATATACTCAAAATTCTTGCCTTGGTCTAAGTTTTCTAGTAACTGCACCAAGGTAACGCAGAGATTGCAATTGCCGTCGTAAATTACGCTATATTTCATGGTTAGGGGGAATAATGAATTGGGCATTGGGCATTGGGCATCGGAAATGGGTAATTGGTAGTAAATAACTACTGACAACTGACAACTGACTACTGACTACTGACAACTGACAACTGACTACTGACTACTGACTACTGACTACTGACTATTCCCCACAGGAATCTCGATCGCAAATTCCGTCCCTTGACCCGGTGCAGAATCGCACTTAAGCAGCCCGCCGTGTTTTTCCACCACAATTTGATAGCTGATAGACAGCCCCAAACCAGTACCTTTACCAGGTTCTTTCGTAGTAAAAAACGGATCGAACAGCCTTTTGTGAACATCTATCGGAATCCCCGGCCCGTTGTCAGCAATCCGAATCACAATATGAGAAGGATGTGGCATTGCATCATCAGAAACAGCAGAATCTGCTTGCATCAAAGCATCCTGTTCATATTTTACATCCGTACAAATCCGCAGCGTCGGCGAAGGACAATAAGGAATAGGCGCCAGTTGTCCCTCTGCCCACTGTCCAGTCTCCATTGCCTCTTCCAAAGCATCAATTGCATTGCCAATAATATTCATAAAAACCTGATTCAACTGTCCTGCATAACACTGTACGCGGGGCAAATTCCCGAACTCTTTGAGCAGCACAATTTTAGGACGCCCTGCCGTTTCTTTCAACCTGTGCTGCAAAATCAATAAAGTGCTTTCAATCCCTTCGTGAATATCCACCTGCTTTTGTTCGGATTCATCTAATCGCGAAAAATTTTTCAGTGACAGCACAATTTGGCGAATTCGTTCGGCTCCCATTTTCATCGAATTTAGCAGATTCGGCAAATCTCTGAGCAGAAAATTCAAATCGATATCATTTATCTCTTGTTGAATAATCGGTGTTGGGTGCGGGTATTCCTGCTGGTAAAGTTGCAGAATTTTTAGCAAGTCTTGAAAGTAATCGTCAGCGTGCATGACATTGCCGTAAATAAAGCTAACTGGATTGTTTATTTCGTGAGCAACCCCAGCGACTAATTGCCCCAAACTTACCATTTTTTCATTTTGAACCATCATGCTTTGAGTTTTATGCACGTCCCGCAGGGCTTTTGCCAATTCTTCATTTTTAGTCCTCAATTGACTTTCGGAAAGCCGCACCGCTTCTTCTGCGTGTTTGCGATCGGTAATATCTTTGCGAATTGCTACATATTGATGGGGTTCTCCGCTGCTATTTAAGAAAGGTACAATGGTAGTATCCAACCAAAATAATGTGCCGTCTTTAGCTTGATTTTTCATTTCTCCCCGCCAAACCTTTCCCTGGCGGATTGTTGACCAAAGCTGCTTGAAAAAATCGGCTGGGTGATAGCCAGAATTGACAATTCTGTGGGTTTGGCCGAGCAGTTCTTCTCGGGAGTATTTAAAGAGTTCGCAAAATTGCTCGTTGACATAGGTAATGGCTCCGAATTCGTCGGTATTCGAGACAATTGCTGATTGATCCAAAGCAAATTTTTCAAATTCCAACTCTTGGAGAGTTTGGCGCAATTCTGCTTCTGCTTGTTTGCGATCGCTAATATCGGTAATCATCCGCAATACCCCGGAAAATTCGCCCTCACCGTCGAACATCGGCGTCGCGGACACGATCGCCCACAAGTGAGATCCGTCTTTGCGAGTAAACTTAAAATCGTGGCGTTCCCGAAGGCCTTGGCGCCTGCGCTGGACATAACTTTCTGCTATTTCCCTAGACTCGCAGTCGATAAACTCAAATAGCGATCGCCCCAGCATTTCCTCCACAGTATACCCCAGCATTTCGGCCATCCGAGAGTTAGCAAAAGTCGTGATACTTTCGCTGTCAAACATCCAAACGCCCTCCGAAGCCGTCTCGACAATGCAGCGGTAATAATTCTCCCTCTCCCTGACTGTTGCCTCTGCTTGCTTGCGATCCGTAATATCAGTTTGCACCGCAATAAAACCTTCGAGTTCCCCCTTTTCTTGATAAATTGGGGCAATCGAAAGCGCCACCCAATAACCCCTTCCATCCTTTTTGTAATTGTAAATTTCCTGATTAAACGGCACGCCAGCAGCCAAAGCCGATCGCAGTTGAGCAATAGTTAGCGGGTCTGTTTCAGGGCCTTGCAGTACATCACCCGGTTTTTTTCCCTGTATTTCTGCGAGCACATAACCGCTAATCCGAGTAAATCCTTCATTCACCCATTCAATGCAGCCTTGAGCATCAGTAATAATCACACCATTTTGCGTTTTTTGAGCCACAATGGCCAAGCGCGACAATTCTGTTTCAGTTTTTTTGCTTTCCGTAATATCTTCAGCAATACCCAGAATGTACTTAGGTGTGCCCGACTCGTCAAACAAAGGAACTTTTTTCGTGTGCAAAATCCGCTTTCCTCGGTGCGGAAGTTCGATAGTTTGTTCGGGCAAATCGACGCCTTTTCTCGTTGCCAGCACTTCTAAATCTTGTGCTTGCAAGTAATTGGCATGATCTGACTCGAACAAGTCAGCAGCATTGTTTAAGATCACTTCATTCCTGGAATAGCCAAACAATTCTTCGCTAGCAGTATTCCAATAAATAAATTTTTGCTCTACAGCATCTTTAATAAAGACGCTAATAGGCAGATTTTGCAGTACCGCATTCAGAAAATCTTGAGTGTTTCGCAGGTTTTCCTCAGCACGCTTTCGTTCAGTAATATCCAAAATTACTCCGTCGAGATAAACAACCCGACACAGAGAATTTGCGATCGGCGAAACCGGCGAAACCGGCGAAACCACAGCCGACAACAAGCCCTCAATTTGCCCTTGTCCCTCTTGTCTTCCTCTCGCCTCGTCCGCCTCGCAGCAAACAGCTTTGCCTTTTTCGTAAACCCAGCTAATGCCGCCGTCCGCCCGGACAATCCGGTATTCAAGGATGTACGGAGTTCTAGTTGCTACACTTTTTTTGACAGTAGCATCCACATTTTTGCGGTCTTGAGGATGGATAATGCTTGCCAAGGAACGGACGCGATCGTTGATAAAATCAGAAGAGGGATAGCCTGATATTTCTTGAACCGCCTCGCTCAAAAACGCCATTGTCCGTGTTAATTCCCCGTCCTCCGTATACTCGCAGGTACAGCGGTAGACAGCACCGGGAATATTAGCTACTAAATTTTTATATTTTTCTTCGCTTTTTAACAAAGATGAGCCGTCTTCGTTATTGTGATCGCCGTTCTTAAATTTAGAAGAATTCGAGGAAATTTGCATGATTTTTTCACTTGTGAGTGCGGGGGCAAGTGTTAGAGTAGATGACCCTATAAAAAGTGAATTAAATTTGCGAAATAATTCGTTATAAACTAATATAGTACAAAATTAGTTCTGCGAACATTCAGAAAATTTGAGGGCGGGTAATAGGTAAAGCTAATCAAGGCTATAGATATAGAAAACAGTTCGGAAACGCATTATCTAACGGATTTAACGCATTTAACGGATGGATGTTGAGGTTCGAGGGAAACAGGGAAGATTTTCCCACTTTCCCACTCTCCCACTCCCCCCATCTCCCCCTCTCCCCATCTCTCCCACTCCCACTCCCCCAATCTCCCCCTTCCCCACTCCCTCACTCTCGTTAGAATAAGATAAGTTTCCCTGCTACCGTGAGCCCCTCACACAAAACACCATGACTCAACAACAACCCCGGATTTGCATTCTCGGCGGAGGCTTCGGCGGACTCTACACAGCCCTGCGCTTGAGTCAGTTACCCTTCTCCAAAACCGAAAAACCCGAAATTGTCCTAGTTGACCGCCGCGATCGATTTTTGTTCGTTCCCCTGCTGTACGAACTCCTGACCGGCGAACTCCAAACCTGGGAAATTGCCCCGCCGTTTGCCGAACTCTTGGAAAACACAGGCGTGCGCTTTTGTCAAGGTACTGTTTCCGGCATCGATGTAGAGGAAAAGCGAGTGAAGTTGCACGACGGGCCAGAAATTCCGTGCGATCGCCTTGTTTTAGCTTTAGGCGGCGAAACCCCCCTAGATATGGTCAAAGGTGCCGTTGAATACGCTTACTCATTTCGCACCCTCGACGACGCCTACCGCTTAGAAGAAAGATTGCGGTTTTTAGAAGGCAGCAATACCGACAAAATTCGGGTTGCGATCGTCGGCGCCGGTTATGCGGGAGTAGAATTAGCTTGTAAATTAGCCGATCGACTCGGAGAAAAAGGTCGCGTGCGGTTAGTCGAGCAAGGGAACATGATTCTGCGGACATCACCGGAGTTTAACCGCGAAGCCGCCACCCAAGCATTAGAAAAACGGAAAGTGTGGATCGACTTAGAAACAGAAGTAGAGGCGATCGAAGCCGACACAATATCCTTACTTTACAAAGGACAATTAGATGTTCTCCCCGTAGACATAGTGCTGTGGACAGTAGGAACTCAAGTTAGTCAAGCAGTGCGATCGCTACCCCTCAAACAAAACCGCCGCGGTCAATTAATAGTCAATTCGCAAATGCAAATTATCGACCATCCAGATATATTTGCCTTGGGAGACTTAGCAGAATGTCACGATGCAAATGGTCAAAAAGTCCCCGGAACAGCCCAAACAGCCTTCCAGCAAGCTGACTACACCGCATGGAACATTTGGGCATCCCTCACCGGCCGTCCTTTACTTCCTTTCCGCTATCAGCCCCTAGGAGAAATGATGACATTAGGAATTGACAACGCCACCCTGGCCGGTTTAGGAATTAAACTCGACGGACAACTAGCCCACATTGCTCGCCGCCTAGCCTATCTCTATCGGATGCCAACATTTGATCATCAACTAAAAGTTGGTTTCAATTGGATTAGCAGGCCGATTCAGGAGTTGCTTAAAAGTTAATCGATGCTTCTTCAAATAGATCGGCAACAGGCAAGATGCCCGTTCCCAAAAAATTCAATGTTCTTGTGGAATGGGCATCTTGCCCGTTCCCAAAAAATTCAATATTCTTGTGGAATGGGCATCTTGCCCGTTCCCAAAAAATTCAATATTCTTGTGGAATGGGCATCTTGCCCGTTCCCAAAAAATTCAATATTCTTGTGGAATGGGCATCTTGCCCGTTCCCAAAAAATTCAATATTCTTGTGGAATGGGCATCTTGCCCGTTCCCAAAAAATTCAATATTCTTGTGGAATGGGCATCTTGCCCGTTCCCAAAAAATTCAATATTCTTGTGGAATGGGCAAGATGCCCGTTCCCAAAAAATTCAATATTCTTGTGGAATGGGCATCTTGCCCGTTCCCAAAAAATTCAATATTCTTGTGG
>NZ_JAUBOX010000030.1:21012-51989 GCF_036700445.1 Microcoleus sp. T3_B1 | reverse complement strand
GGCAAGATGCCCGTTCCCAAAAAATTCAATATTCTTGTGGAATGGGCATCTTGCCCGTTCCCAAAAAATTCAATATTATTGTGGAATGGGCATCTTGCCCGTTCCAATAGAAAATATTAGGTACAATAAAAAATGCAAACTCCTACAATTCAACAGCCAAAAACAGAACTTCCACCGTTAATCGAGCGGGAAATTCTGTTCGGAAATCCCGAAAAAACTAGCCCCCGACTTTCACCAGACGGCAAGTATCTCGCCTACATTGCACCCGATGAAAACAACGTTTTGCAAGTGCAATTGCGTACCGTCGGTCAAGCAGACGATCGCCAACTGACAGCAGATAAAAAACGGGGCATCCGCATCTTTTACTGGACATACAGCGACGAATATCTCATTTATCAGCAAGATATTGATGGTGATGAAAAATGGCATTTATTCTCAGTCAATATTCAGTCAAACCTGGTGCGCGACTTGACACCCTTTCAAGGTGTTCGAGCTCATCTGATTGCCCTTGACCGCAACTTCCCCAATGAAATATTAGTGGGAATGAACATCCGCGATCGGCGCAAACACGATCTTTACCGCATCAACCTGCAAAACGGTGCCGTTGAACTCGACACCGACAACCCAGGAAACATCGTCAATTGGGCTGCTGACGCCCAATTTCAAGTGCGGGCGGCCACAGCCACAACTGCCGAGGGCGGTAAAGAATTGCTATGGAGGGAAACTGCGGACAAGTCTTGGGAAAGCCTGCGAAGCTGGGGCCCCGACGACGAAGGCGGTGCCGTCATGTTCTCAGAAAACGGCAAAATTCTTTACATCATCGGCAATCACGATGCTAACGCCCAACGTTCGATCGCACTCGACTTAGAAACCAAACAAGAAACCGATCTCGCCTCTGACCCAGAATACGATGTCGGCGGCATTGTCGTACACCCCACCAAGCGAGAGATTCAGGCGGTTTCCTTCTACAAGGACAAGCAAGAGTGGCAGATTTTAGACCAAAGCATAGCAGAGGATTTTGAGGATCTCGGCAAATTTCGCCCCGGCGAATTCTCCATTACCAGCCGCAACCTCGCCGATACCACTTGGCTAGTCGCTTACATGACAGACGACGGCCCAGTTTACTACTATGCGTTCGATCGCGCCTCCAAAACCTTCACCTTTCTGTTCAGCAACAAACCCAAACTCGAAGGGCTACCGCTATCATCAATGGAACCCATTTCTTACACCGCAAGAGATGGTTTAACGATTCACGGCTACCTGACAAAACCGGTTGGTGTCTCAACACCCGTACCTGCAGTCTTGCTTGTTCACGGTGGCCCCTGGGGACGCGATACCTGGGGTTACAACCCACAAGCCCAATGGCTGGCAAACCGAGGTTACGCCGTTTTGCAAATCAATTTTCGCGGTTCCAACGGCTACGGCAAAGCCTTTCTCAATGCCGGCAATCGCGAATGGGCCGCTAAAATGCACGACGACTTGCTAGATGGGGTTAATTGGCTGGTAGAAACACGAATTGCCCTACAGGATAAAATTGCGATTATGGGCGGTTCTTACGGTGGTTATGCCGCCTTAGTCGGATTGACTTTTAGTCCCGATGTTTTTGCCTGCGCCGTCGATATTGTCGGGCCAAGCAATTTGATTACACTCCTGCAAACTATTCCCCCTTACTGGGAACCGAGAAAAGCAAGTCTGTATCACCGCGTCGGCAATTTGGAAACAGAACCAGAGTTTCTGAAATCGATCTCCCCCTTATCTTTTGTCGATCGCATCCAGAAACCTTTACTAATCGCCCAAGGTGCCAACGACCCGCGAGTGAAAGAAGCAGAAAGCGAGCAAATTGTCAATGCCATGAAGCAAGCCGGCAAACCTGTAGAATACGTGCTTTATACAGACGAAGGACACGGATTTGCGCGGCCAGAAAATCGCCTGCACTTTTATGCGATCGCCGAAGAATTTCTAGCCAAATATTTAGGAGGCAGATTTGAACCTGCGGCCAACATTGCCAATCATTCTGGTGTAGTGAATCCGCAAACAACTAATTAGAAGGAAGAAGGAAAAAGGAAAAACAAAGAAGGAATTACTCAAATCTCTTTTCTCTTCTCTTCTCTTCTCTTCTCTTCCTCTGTGTTCTCTGTGTCCTCTGTGGTTAAATCATTCCGATGCAACCGGATGTGCGATAAGTCCTCTTTCCTCTTCCCTTTTTATTCTCAAATGACCCAAATTATTTTTCTAGATGCCGCAGGGACGCTATTTGACGTGCGCGGCAGCGTCGGCGAAGTCTACGGAAAATTGGCCCGCAGTTGGGGAGTAACTGTTTCTAACGAAGAGTTAAATGCAGCATTTTTCCAAAGTTTTGCCGACTCAAATCCGATGGCATTTCCCGGAATAGAATTAGCCAAAATTCCCCAGCTAGAATTTGAATGGTGGCAAGCAGTTTGCGCGAACGCTTTTCAAATAGCAGGCGTTTTCAATCAATTCTCAGACTTTCCCAAATTCTTTGCCGAACTCTACGCTCATTTTGCCACCGCCGAACCTTGGTTCGTCTATCCCGACGTATTGCCAGCATTAAATAGGTGGCAGCAACAAGGGATTGAATTAGCAGTAGTATCGAATTTCGATTCGCGACTTTATGCAGTATTAAAAGCACTAAAATTAGCTGAATATTTCACATCAGTGACAATTTCCACCGAAGTTGGTGCAGCAAAACCCCAGTCTCAAATTTTTACGGCAGCTTTGCAGAAACACAACTGCATTGCGGAAAACGTTTTGCATATCGGCGATAGTTTTAAGGCTGATTATTGCGGTGCTAAAGCTGCGGGTTTAAATGCAGTTTGGTTGAATCGCCACCAGGAAAAGATAGATTCAGCAAAGTTTAATTTAACAGATTTTCAAAAAATAGAAGAGTTTCCTAGTCTGGATTTTATATAAGTCAGTGCGGGACGCACTCCGGCAAAGAAACCGGGTTTTTTACCCGATCTGCGGGTGGCAAGGCGTCTTTTCGTAAAAAAACCCGGTTTCCCATGAGTCCCGATGCGTCCAGGACTATAAATATGAATTTTATGAGGTTAAGGTTATGATTTTTATGAATTGACTTATAGAGCTGTTTATTGAATAATATGAGTAATTTAACCGCAGAGAGCGCAGAGGGCGCTGAGTTGGAGAAGAGAGAGGGGATCTATATTTAACTTTCTAGTGGGCAAGAACATTACAGATACTAATGGTGAACTCTATGGAACCTCGACTCACTCAAACTCAATTAGCACAGGTAGTCGCTGAAATCGACAAGTTATCCCAGCAGCGCGAGTTAGAATTGGCCCCAGATCAGGTAAGAGAAATTTTACAGGAGTTGAATCTTCCTGATGAGCTTTTAGAAGATGCGATCGCCCAAATGCGCCGCCGCGAAGCCCTAGAAAAACAGCAGCGACGCAACCGCTGGATCGCGATCGCCACGACAGCCGTTGTCATATCTGCGATCGGTATAGGCGTACTGTTCGGGCAAAATCAGCAACAAAAAACTGCTCAAGTTGTGGGAGGAGAAGACAGGATTGCGCTATCGAAAAAAGGTGGTGACAGCCTTACTCAAGTCAACCGTCAAATTAATCCCCGCATCTACTACCAGGTGACGTTGCAAAATGCTCCGATCGGCAATGAGTTGTCTCTGCAATGCGATTGGATTAATCCCAGCGGTGACATTGTTCATCAGGGCAGGTATCAAACTCGCACGATCGATACTGCGGTTTGGAATACCCACTGCTTTTACGATCTCGGATCTGCTGCAGCCCCAGGCAAATGGGAAGTTCGGATGTCCCTGGATGGGCGCGTCATCAGCAGTGAACCTTTCACTGTGAAATAAATAGACTTATCCAAAGAAGCCTGTTTTGAACAGGCAAGATGCCTGTTCCACAATGATTATTGGAGATATCTAAATAGACTTATTCAAAAAAGCCTGTTTTGAACAGGCAAGATGCCTGTTCCACAATGATTATTGGAGATATCTAAATAGACTTATCCAAAAAAGCCTGTTTTGAACAGGCAAGATGCCTGTTCCACAATAATTATTGGAGACATCTAATGGGTGCGATCGGCAAACCTTCACATTTCATAGGCTACTGGGGAGAGGGCGATCGCACAAAAACGCTCAGCCGTTTAGTGCCTGAATACTTCATCCGACAGGGCAAATTATCAGAATGGGCGATCGCCTCTGAATCTGTACTCACGGCTGACACAGTGACGCTGAATGCTTGCGGGCGCGATCGGGCGACGGATTTACCGGGAGATGCTTGGGCGGCAGTAGAAGCGAAACAGCTACGGCTGGGGCGCGATCCGTTTGGGCGAGTGCCGCTTTATTGGATGCAGTTGGGAGAAACGATTTGGTTTGCGACGCGCCTGCAATTGCTGCTACCGCTGATGGCTTCCCCTCAAATTAGCCCGATCGCGCTACACAGTTATGCTTGTTTTTCCTACGTGCCCACGCCGTTAACGCCGATCGAGCAAATTGCATCCGTAGCAGCCGGAAGCGAGATGATTTGGGAAATCGCCGATGTTAACGATCTGCCGAAAGTACGCGCGGCGAAGCTATCCCGTAGGGAATCGCTGCCATCGGCTTGGCAAGAAGCGCCCCAATTACTGCGCCGTGAGGATGAGGCGATCGCACAATTGCAAGGGCTGTTGCAACAGGCGATCGATCGACAAGTGGCTGATTTGCCGATCGACGAACCCGTAGGCGTTTTACTCTCCGGTGGCATCGATTCTTCCCTGGTGACGGCGCTGCTAGTGAAAGCAGGCTTGCAGGTGCGCGCCTATGCCCTCGATTTTGGTGTCGAAGCCTATTCCGAACTGCCCTACGCCCAACAGGTGGCGGACTTTTTCCAGATTCCGCTGATCCGGGTGGCGGCGACAGGTGATGCAGTGTTGCGCGCGATCGGGCCAACCGCCAAAGCCCTCGATTTACCCTATGGAGACGGCACGACGGCTGCACTGTTTTTGCTCAAACAGGCGGCGGCGCAAGACGTGCGAGTTGTATTCAATGGCGAGAATGGCGATCAGCTATTTGCTGGATGGACAAACAAGCCTTTGATTGCACACGGAGTTTACAGTGCAGAACATCCCGCCGGAGGAGAAACCTTTGAACAGCAGTATTTGCGGACGTTTCAGCGATTTTATGGTTATGAAAAACAGATTTTTTCGCCAGAAATGCTCGATCGCATCCAGTCTCACGATTTGAGCGTTTACCTGCAAGACGCGATCGATCCCGAAACCTGTCCTTCCCTGCTAGCGAGGCTGCGGCGCGCTTCGCTGATGCTCAAAGGTGCCCAAAATATTCAGCCGAGGGCAACGGCATTGGCGTTTGCTTGCGGTTTGTGGGTGCGATCGCCCTTCTGCGACCCCGACCTCACAGCATGGACGTTTCAACTCCCTGGCGAGCTTCTACTGCAAGGTGCGTGCGAAAAATACATCCTCAAAAAAGCGTCCGAACGCTGGCTGCCGCCGGAAATTGTCTGGCGGGAAAAGCGCGGGATGGGTGTGCCTTTGAAGGTTTGGTATTACCGGGAGTTTTGGGCTGCGATCGGCGATCGGCTGAATCCGAATCTGTTGCGATCGCAAAATTGCTGGCAGCCCCATTTGGCCGACTCGATGTTATCGGGACAACTCGGAGTTGCAATGCGCGATCGCTATATTGGCAATAATCTCTGGTTGCTGCTGATGTGGCAGGCATGGCGCACCGAGGTTTTAGGCGAAATTCCGGTTAAGCGATCGCTCGATCATGTGTTTTGGTTGCCACCGGCGATCGGGCAGCGCATTTGGAAATATCGAAGGAGGTTGACTGTTGATAGTTGACAGTTGACTGTTGACAGTTGACTGTTGATTTTACAATCTTCCCTGTTCCGAACATCCGTTAAATCCGTTAAATAATTCGTTGCCGAACATCCGTTACATCCGTTACAAAATCCGTTGCCGAACTTCTTCTATATGACTGAATCTTTGCTACAGAATGAAACCAAAATACATTCGCCGCCGTTCTCCGAAGCATTAGCCAAGCGACTTTTGTCAACTTATGGTTCGCCCTTATATGTGTATCAGGCCGATATCCTCCATCAAACCCTTGAGCATATTACGCGATCGATCGACTATCCGCACGTTCAGTTTCATTTTGCTAGCGTCACCAACGGCAATATTGCTCTGTTGCAATTGATTCAGCAGGCTGGTTGGGGGCTACACGCGAATACACCGGGGGATGTTTTTTTGGGACTGAAAGCGGGTTTTACGAGCGATCGCATTGTCTACACGGGCAGTAACCTCAACAGGGCGGATATTCAGCAATTGATCGAGTGGAAGATCGATCGATTTAACTTCGATAGTCTGTCGCAACTCCAAGATTTTTGCGAATATTCCGGGAGTCAACCGCGAGCGATCCGTGCCGAAATTGGACTGCGCCTCAATTCACCGGAATTGACGGGAGACAGTCGGATTGGAGTACGTGCCGCCGAATTTGAGAAAGCCAACGAAATCGCGCAGCAGCAGGGGTTGAGGATTACTGGATTGCATTTTTATCGGGGGACTGGAACTAACGCCACGAGTGCTTTTACGCAGGCGATCGATCGCCTAATTGCGATCGCCCAACTGTTGCCCGATTGGCGAACCCTCGATTTTGGCGGTGGTTTTGGCTATCCCTATCGAGGCGGTGCGGTGTTTGACTGGCGGGAGTTTGGTGCGGCGATTACTGAACGATTGAGTGCGCTATCTCGCCCTATCGAGTTGGTGATTGAACCGGGACGATCGGCGATCGCAGGTTGTGGCGTTTTGCTTGCGAAAGTTGTGTCGGTGAAGTGGTTGGGCGATAGGCAAATTGTCGGCGTGGATACGACTGTATCAAATCTATCGGTGCCTGCGGTGCACGGGGGCTATCGGGCGATCGCAACTTGGGAAACCGACGATGTATCGCGACATGAAACGGATATTTGCGGCAACACGACTTATTCGCGGGATTATTTGGGGCGCAACTGTTGGCTACCGAAACTCAAAATTGGAGATGCGATCGCCATTTTGGATAGTGGGGCTTACGGCTATGCGATGTCGTCACATTTTCTGCACCGCCCCCGCCCTGCTGAAGTGTTGATTGATGCTAAGGGCGATCGATTAATTCGACAGCGAGAAGACTATTCTATTTTATTAAACGGGCAAATCTTTTAAACCTGAGATGTTACACCATTCTCAAGAACAGGCAAGATGCCTGTTCCACAATAAATAAATTCTCTTGTGGAACAGGCATCTTGCCTGTTCATAAAAGACTCACATCACAACCAAAGAAACCGGGTTTTTAGCTAAATCTGCGTTGTCATCAAGTATTCAAGAGAAAAACCCGGTTTCTGACTACCAATAAATCCATTAAATCAATCAGGAGTAACCGAAATGGGAATGAAATGCGTCCAGTGTCAAACAGACAACATTTTGAGCGATCGTACAAGCAACTCAGGTCGCTGCAAACAGTGCAACCATCCGTTTGTCTTTGAACCGACTACCGTCACTGATAAAAAGTTGGCATTCACCGATCCCTTTTTCAAAAATGCGATCGAAAATATTTCGAGCCAAAATATGTTGTTTTTTACGCACCAACAGTTTTTGTATTTTATTGACCAAAAGCTTAAATCTCGCGCGCCAGAAACCAGTTGGATTTTGACCTACTTCTTGTTTAGCGTATTTGCGGGCATCTTCGGCCTTCACTTCGCTCTTGCTCTTTTTCCCTCACAATTCGCAGTTGTTATTCCCTTCGCTCTCTACAATTTGATTTGGATAGGGCTATTGTTCCACTACAGCAAATCTCCTGCTCAAGGTATTCGTGGCAGAAGAAATAATGCTAAAAACCTCCAGATTTTAGGGGGAATTATTTTAGTGCTGGGCATTTCAGGAAGCCTAATATTTGATTATTCTTCAGGATACATCGTAGCGACTACACTAGGTCTATTGTCCTACGGGCTCGGCATTTCACAAAAAAAACGCCCACAGATAACGGGTGAAATATTTCTCGTTAATCAAGCGCAAAGCGATAAATGGCTGCGAGACTGGCAAACAGTAAACGGCACATTAGAAAAACTGCTCCCTGCTGCTCGTCAAGAGGCTTTGCCCGCAACCATCGATCGCGAAGTCAGCGCCTACAGCTTCGATCGCGCAATTATCTGTGACAGTGACGAAATAGCTCAATTCCTCATTGCCAACAACGTCCATTTTGAAAACAACTGCGCGATTCTTAGTATTAGTGGCTATCCCCAAAGCATCTTCAGTACCGTGATTGAAATGCTGCGGCGCAATACCGATTTAAAAGTCTATGCGCTGCACAATGCGAGCCCTGCTGGAGTTGGCTTGGTACATCAACTGCGAACTAATCCAAACTGGTTTGCGAATCAACAGGTGACAATTTTTGATTTGGGAATTTCTCCCCGTCAAATCTTAGCAACCCGTGATATGTTTGTGCAGCAATCTCAAACAATGGCACAAACAGCCCGTCAATTACCCGACGCTGTAAGGCAAGGTTTAACAGCAGAAGAACTAGCATGGCTGGAAGCCGGCAATTTTGTGGAATTGGAATCGTTTACGCCGCAGCGGTTGTTGCGCGTGGTGAATTATGGACTTGCTCAGAGTGGCGATCCGCAGACCAATGACGGCTTAATATTAGTGGATAATGCTGTCGGGTATGGTGGTGGCTATGTGTTTGTCTCCGATAGTTTTGGTTAGGGCGTGTTTTCAAACTTTATATAGCCTTTCGATCTCTCATATGAGGTACTCATGGGCATAGGGCATAGGGCATAGGGCATAGGGCATAGGGCATAGGGCATAGGGCATACCTCACTTTTTTGAGAACCGCTATATTAGACTTATTAATAATAAGCTTAAAAAGTCTTGAAACTTAGTCTGAATAAGATTTTTAGCGCTCTTTTGTTAAAATCCTAAAAAGCTGATCTTGGTAAGGGCTTCAGCGATTTTAAAATGAGGAGCAAAAAAGCTGAGGTTAACTCGGTGAGTAAAGGTTTCAAATTTTTTAACTTCCCCCCACGGGGGCAGGGCGGTTTCATTCTCACGAAAATCAGGCTTTTGTAGGGGCGGTGCGACCCCTACTCCCCGTGCCCGCCCCCACCCACAGACGATTTCACAGGCGTTTCAGACATGGGGGCAACCACGGGGGGATTGCCCCTACCGAGAATGAAACCGCCCTGTCCACGGGGGGAAGTTGAGTTTAAATTGTGGGAAATTTGCCTTCAACTTTCTCTCGTCTGGTTTTGTTTGTGTAGGCGCGGTTTCTAACCGCCCGGACTTGTAACCGCCTGGACTTATTTAAGTCGTATACTCGGCATTAATCTTCACGTAGTCGTAACTCAAATCGCATCCCCAAGCTTTCGCAAAACCGCTGCCATTCCCCACACTAACCTGAATTAAAACCGTATCAGCCTTCAAATATTCCCCCTCCGCAGCGGCTTTCATATAATTACTTGCAGCAGCGCGATCGAACTCTTTAGGTTGTCCGTTTTCCATCATCAAAAAATCCCCTAATTGAATCCGCAAATTCTCTTGATCGAAAGCGACACCAGCGCGCCCAGCCGCCGCCGCAATTCTGCCCCAATTCGGATCGCGTCCGAAAATAGCAGCTTTCACCAAAGAAGAACCGACAATTGTTTTGGCAATTTTACTCGCAGAAACTTCATCCAGCGCGCCACTAACTTGCACTTCCACCAAACAAGTTGCACCTTCGCCGTCACGGGCGATCGCCTTTGCTAAATGCACGCAAACTTCTGTCAGCATCGCTTCTAATTTTTCAGCATCCGCCCCCATTTCTGTAATTGCGGGCGTGCGGGATTGGCCGTTTGCCAAAGCAATTAGCGAATCGTTGGTACTGGTATCGCCGTCAACAGTAATTTGATTGAAACTTCTGTTAGCCGCCCGACTCACCATTTCTTGCCACAAATGCGATGACACTGCTGCATCGCAAGTTACAAACGCCAGCATTGTTGCCATATTTGGGTGAATCATTCCCGAACCTTTGCAAATGCCGCCGATGCGGACGGGTCGATCGCCAAACATGGTTTCCAGGGCGATCGTTTTCGGCACTAAATCAGTCGTACAAATAGCCTTAGCCGCCGCATCGGAACCAGTTTCCGATGCCTCAGCAACTAATCGGGGAATTCCCGCCCTCAGCGGCTCCATTTTTATCCGCTGTCCGATGACGCCAGTGGAGGCCAAAAGAATAGATTCTGGAGGAATATTCAGCGCTTCTCCCAACAATTTGGCACTTTCGAGGGCATCTGCCAAACCTTGTTCGCCAGTAGCAGCATTAGCTTGTCCCGCATTGCACAAAATTGCTTTCGCGCTGGGTTTAGCTTGCAAACGCTGGCGGCAGTAGTCCACGCAAGCTGCCCGGACAGTGGAGGTTGTGAAGACTCCTGCGGCGATCGCGTCTACCTCTGACAAAATTAAACTTAAATCTGGCAAGCCTGAAGGCTTCAAGCCCGCTGTAATTCCCGATGCTCTATACCCTCTGGGTGCTGTAACTCCGCCGTCAATTTCTTTCCAGTCCGACATGATGACCTCCCTAGTAGCCTTCAATCTGCTGAAAGGGGATTATACCATTTTAGATTTTAGATTTTAGATTTTAGATTTTAGACTTCGGCGTGAGGGCTCAGTCGAACGATTTTAGATTTTAGATTTTAGATTCTTTTGAACCCAATTTCCCATTCCCCATTCCCAATTCCCCATAAAACTAATCGCGGCTTCCAACCTAGAGTTATAACTCAAGAAGAAGTCGCGACGGTTTTGTAATTGACATTATTAATTTTTAGCTGGCAAAGAACAAACTCGATTCAACTATCTCGCCTTTGAAAAAACGAGTTATTTGCGATCGATACTCGCTGGAGAACCAGCATCTAAACCAACTTCAGCAGCCACACGGCTCAGCATGGATTCCTGACGGTTTTTGACGACGTGTTGATGGCGCATCATCAGGTTGCGGGCTTGTTCTTGAGTGGACTTGACACTCCCTAGCCTAAAGGCGTAGGGATTCTTAATTCATCGACTGACCTTTAAGCACTATGTCCTTTCGGCAATCTTTAAACTTTTCAACCGTGCAATTACACCAATTGACGAGCCTAATTCACAGCAACCCCAGAGGGTCTATCTCCAAAAGCGTACTAGGATACGAACCTAGAGTTCGGGTATGCCCTACCCTACTTAATTGATTTGAACCAAATGATGTATTTTCTGGTACAGAGAATGCGTTGATTCTCTCGCTGTTTTAAGTGTTTTCGCAGCACTGTGCCCAATTTTTACACCTAAAAGTGTGTCTTAACAGTTTCACGATGGTGATGGAGTTTAACCTTGGCACATCCATCTTAATACAAAGCCGTCCTAGAAGGACGGGGTTTTAGACCCAATTTCTTGATAACTGCGTAGGCAATTGAGGAAATTGAGCTTGCCCTAGCTCATGGTGGCGTTGCTGCGATCGTAGCTAGCTTGAAAGCTGGGCTGCGGTTTGCCTTGAATGTGACCCCAGTAGTGCGTATCTTCCATCCCGACTTCGGTGGCGGTGCGGTTGAGCATGGATTGCTGGCGGTTCTTCACCAGTTGGTGGTGGCGCATCATCAGAGAGCGAGCTTGATTTTCGGTAGACATAGGGGGTTCCTCGGTATTCTTTAGATTAATGTTGGGCTTGTTTTTTCTTCTCTTCTATCACTATAACAGACAATTCTGTATCTAAAGCTACCAAATGAAAATTGTCACAAAACTTTACAATTGGGCTATGGGGCGAGAATCTCGATCGAGGTTGCAGGGAGTGCGATCGAGCTTTGGCTCGTGGATTCAGGCCCAACATCAAGCAGCAGTTGGCAAAATTTGACAATATTCCTCTTCTAACCCTATTCTGTCACTTTAGGCAAAAAATAATCTGGAAGGCTTATAGCATAAGACTTTTACCAAAAATCTTGATTTGGGCCATTCTGTTAGAAAATAAACGCTCAAATGCTAGCTCTATCTACAGTTAAAAATGTGGCTCTTATTTTTATTTTCCCAGAGTGACTTAAGAGGGTTAAGATTCCGGTCGTCAATCAGGATAGTCACATTTCCTGACGTACCCTCTGCATTTTCAAGTCCTAGATGGGGAAATATATAAAAATCCACAGAGGTTATTCCCTATGATTTTATTAATCCTTGTTTTCATGTTGGTGGTATCGAGTCAGTCGCAAAATAGTGGAAATGCACCTTTCTCATGGGTCGTGCAGAACCAACCGGGCGATAGTGGACGGACATTTGCTGATTGGTGTCGCGAAAAGGCTTCTTTGAGTCCTGAAACTAAACATACTGTTGAGGTGTTGTTGGAGAAAGCGGGAACTACTGAGTGCGAGGCGGCCGATAGACAACTTTCGAGTCTCACGGAACTCACCCTCGACAGCAATCAGATCGGGGACATCAAACCGCTAGCATCTTTAACTAACCTGACTACGCTCTCCCTCTACAACAATAAAATCAAGGACATCAAACCGCTAGCATCCTTGGCTAACCTGACTACGCTCTCCCTCTACAACAATCAAATCAATGACATTAAACCGCTAACATCCTTGGCTCACCTGACTTCGCTCTACCTCAGCGACAGTCAAATCAAGGACATCGAACCGCTAGCATCTTTGACTAACCTGACTTCGCTCTCCCTCGACAGCAATCAAATCAAGGACATCGAACCGCTAGCATCCTTGACTAACCTGACTTCGCTCTACCTCAGCGACAATCAAATCAGCGACATCGAACCGCTAGCATCCTTGGCTAACCTGACTTCGCTCTACCTCACCAGCAGTCAAATCAAGGACATTGAACCGCTAGCATCTTTGACTAACCTGACTTCACTCACCCTCACCAACAATCAAATCAGTGATATCAAACCGCTAGCATCCTTGACTAACCTGAATTGGCTCACCCTCACCAACAATCAAATCAGCGACATCAAACCGCTAGCATCCTTGACTAACCTGACTGGGCTCTTCCTTGACAGCAATCTGATCGGGGACATCAAACCGCTAGTATCTTTGACTAACCTGACTTTGCTCTACCTCGACAACAATCAAATCAAGGAGATCAAACCGCTAGCATCCTTGACTAAACTGAAGCGGCTCTCCATCCACAACAATCAAATCAAGGACATCAAACCGCTAGTATCCTTGACTAAACTGTATAGGCTCACCCTTACCCACAATCAAATCAGTGATATCAAACCGCTACAATCCTTGACTAACCTGACTGAGATCGACCTTGAGAACAATCAAATCAGCGACATCAAACCGCTACAATCCTTGACTAACCTGACTGGGCTCAACCTTGAGGACAATAAAGTCAGTGACATTAAACCGTTAGCATCCTTGACTAACCTGACTAAGCTCAACCTTGAGGACAATAAAATCAGTGACATTAAACCGTTAGCATCTTTGACTAACCTAACTGGGATCAACCTTAGCAATAATTCGATCTCTTCTAAAATTTGCCCTGTCCAGCAAAGTTATAGATGTGCCTGGTAAATCACAGACTCAACCATACAGCTTTATTAGCAACTTTTATAGTTATCTTTGCTGTGTCGGCTTAAATCTCTCACACTTTGTCTTACCCTTGCCCCAACATTCTTACCTGTGTCTCGAAAGCTACATTGTTGGGGCTGCTTTGGTTGCCAAGACGTTTGATGTACCGTTGCCTGGAAATGGCACCCCACTTCTAAAAGCTAGAGAGTCAGGTAAAAATCAAAAATATTTTCTATTCTGATAAAGCGTAACGGTTACAAGCTTTAGGCTGGGAAAGTACAGTATCCCCGCCTAGAACAAGGTTTTGGAATGGATAGGAAAATTAGCCCTCTTTTGTCACTTTCAGCAAAAAATAATCAGGAACGCTTAGAGCATAAGACTTTTACCAAAAATCCTGATTTGGGCCATTCTGTTAGAAAATAAATGCTCAAATTCTCGCTATATCTACAGTTAAAAATTTGGCTCTTATTTTTATTTTCCCAGGGTGACAGAAGAGGGTTAGGGTTATCCTCGTTTAACCCTATTCTGTCACTTTAGGCAAAAAATAATCTGGAAGGCTTATAGCATAAGACTTTTACCAAAAATCCTGATTTGGGCCATTCTGTTAGAAAATAAACGCTCAAATTCTCGCTATATCTACAGTTAAAAATTTGGCTCTTATTTTTATTTTCCCAGAGTCACTTAAGAGGGCTAAGAGCCACATTTTAGCGGCTACCTAAGCTGTGTTGCATCTAGATTGCCTATGGTATTAGAGAGGGAGAGGGTCCGATGGGGATCGGGGGAGAGGATTTGACGATTTTTGATCGGGACTCGAAATATACAATTTAAATGCACAACAGCTTAATTGCCAAGTGCCAAAATAAGTTTATAGTTTGGTTCAGAGTTATAGATGCAGAATTTTGCCTCTCAAGAAAGTCGAATTTGCCTTAGTTAACAGTAAATTTAATAAGTAGCGGATCACAATTAGATTTACAATGATTAAGCAGCTATGCTCAAGCACAGTCAAGTTTTTTGTAGTCAACTAGATAGAGTTGAGCCAAAGTGAATCGCCCTCGCTCTCCTCAAAAAGCGAGCTTTCTTTGTTGATAAAAATAGATTAAGTCCCAGCAGCCTCCCCACAAAAAAGAGCGATCGTCCTCCCCTAGAAAAACAATCGCCCATTCACCTATAATTTCAATTAACATCAAGTCCCGCCCTTTAGAAACTATGCTGTACCCACAATTCCAAAGATCCCCCTAGCGTCTTTTTCAGGAGGATGCCAGGGGGAGCGAAAGCCTCTGACGTTAGTTTTTCAAGTTGTGTGTACAGGGTAGCCCTTAAGAAAGAAAGGCGTGCCGGGGAATAAGCGGCCCTAATCGTCAAACAGTAGACTGGTACTACTTGACATACTCACCGAACTCCTACTCGGCGACTTCAGCTTCCGCTTCCGCTTCAGGTGCATCTGGCACATCTTGCTTGATCGTCAAATAGCGAATCACTTCTTCGCTCAGACGCATCGCGCGTTCCAGGGTAAAAATTGCAGCGCCCGGAGCTGTATAGTTCATTTGAACGTATACTCCGTCCCGGTGCTTGCCGATTTCGTAAGCCAAACGGCGCTTGCCGCGGTGCTGAGTTTCGATGTTTTCAGCACCTTGATCGCGCAAAATAGTTTGATATTTAGCGATCGCCTGGTCTGTCATTTCCTCACCCAAATCAGGGCGCAGAATGTACATAGTTTCGTAAATAAACGGTTTCATGGCAATAATCCCCTTATGGACAACAAGGCTTCTCACGAAGCAAGGACTTATTATCATATCCCAACCATGAACAATCTCAAAACTAAAAAACCAAATTCCCCAAACCACACTCCCTCACCGTGGAGCACCCTGTGGACGTACAGCATCATGAGCGCGATCGCACTTTTAATGCTGTTTCCCTTGCTGTGGCTGCTCAGTACCTCCCTCAAATCCCCCAACGAAAACATCTTTCAATTTCCCCCGCAACTGTGGCCGCAACAGCCAACCCTCGAAAACTTCATCAAAGTTTGGCAAACAAACCCCTTCGGCCGCTACCTATTCAACAGCACCCTAATAGCCGGCCTCACAGTTAGCATCAACGTCCTCTTTTGTGCCCTCGCCGCTTACCCCTTAGCCAGACTCAAATTTCGCGGCCGCGAAGCCATCTTAATCACGATCGTTTCCACAATCATGATTCCCTTCCAAATAGTCATGATTCCCCTATACATATTGACTGTACAACTCGGACTAAAAAATAGTTATTTAGGCGTAATCTTTCCCGGACTAGCCTCAGCCTTCGGCATATTTTTATTACGACAAGCATTTCTAGCAGTTCCCAAAGAACTAGAAGAAGCCGCCCGCATCGACGGCTGCAGCGAATTAGGCATTTGGTGGCACGTCATGATTCCGGCAATTAAGCCAGCTTTAGTTACCCTAGGAATTTTCGTATTTATCGGTTCTTGGAGCGACTTTCTGTGGCCACTGCTAGTTTTAGACAGACCGGAATATTACACTTTACCTTTAGGGGTAGCCAATTTAGCAGGGACATTTTCTTTAGATTGGCGTTTAGTTGCGGCGGGTTCTATTATTTCTATTGTTCCAGTTTTAGGACTATTTTTGCTCTTGCAAAAATACATTGTGCCAACAGAAACTGCTGCGGGAGTCAAAGGATAGAATCAACACAAAAAATCGGCGTTTATCCGCGTTCATCTGCGGTTAAAAATTAAAATCTTTTGAACTCACAACTCACAAAATTTATTTTTTATGTACGAACTGCAAGACATCCGCTGGATTATCGATCGCGCTGCGGTCGTAGATACGATCGTAGCATTTGCAAATGCGATCGATGCCCCAGACTGGCAAAAATTGCGATCGCACCTAGCCGGCGAAAGAGATATCGACTCTTCGGAATTTTGAGGAATCAAACCACCTGTGGTAATTGTCAGCGACAATGCTGAAGTGCATGGCTATTCGCGGGGCAAATCGCAATGAAATCTCATTCACAACTGAAATGCGAGCTGATTTTCCCTAACTAAAAATTTCCTCCTACCTTGGAGTAAAAACTGCACTAGGGTAAGCAATCCGCTTGTGATTGAACTGTTCCCAAACCCGCACAAAAATCTCCGCAATTAGAGACATATCCTCCCGCGTTAAACCCGAATCAATCAACTGATTATCCTGCCAGCGAGCCCTCAAAATCCGATTAACCATATTCAACGCCTCTTCATGAGTAGCATCCTTGAGCGATCGCAAAGCAGCCTCGCAAGAATCCGCCAGCATCAGAATTCCCGTTTCGCGCGACTGCGGAATCGGCCCGTCATAGCGAAAATCCTCCTCCCTCACTTGGCGACTTGCGATTGTTAACTTTGAATTATCCGCATCTGGCAAAGCAATCTTTAAATCTTCTATTTCTTTTGCAGCAATTTGCTGCGCTTGGTGGTAGAAATAAGCAATTAACATTGTACCTTGGTGTTCGGGAATAAACGCCTGAATTGCCTTCGGCAATCGATGCTTCCGCGCCATCACCAAACCCTCGGTAACGTGCTTTTTAATAATCTCCGCGCTCGCCCAAGGGTCATTAATTTCATCGTGTTTGTTGCCCCCACCCATTTGATTTTCACAAAATCCGAGCGGGTCGTGCATTTTTCCAATATCGTGGTATAATGTCCCAGTCCTGACCAGCTCAACATTGCAGCCGAGTTCCCGGGCGGCAGCCTCCGCCAAACTCGCCACAAACAGCGTGTGCTGAAAAGTCCCCGGAGCCTCGGCGGCCAATTTCTTCAACAGCGGGCGGTTGGGATTGGCAAGTTCCGCCAGCCGAATCGGCGTAATCAAGTCAAAAACGTGTTCCAAATAAGGGCTGATGCCGATCGCCACAACGCTCCAAGCCAAACCCGCCAAACTTTGCGCGCCCACCGTACCCAGTACGACGTACCAAATAGCACCGGCTGCCGCGCTGGCAATCAAAGTCCCCACGAGATAAACCGTGCCCAGAGTCAAGCCGACAGCCACACCCAAAAGAGCCAATTCCTCGCGCGATCGCAGCCGCCCGGCCATAAAAGCGCCCAGCAATCCCCCCGCCCCGCTAGCCACCAAATGAATCAAGTCCACATTTAAGCCAACGGGCAGCAGCGCCGACAGCAGCCCCACCACAGTCACTCCCACCGCCGAACCGTAGAAGCCACCCGCTAAAATCCCGATCGCGGGCAAACTCGTCCAAGGCAGGCCCAAACTCACCAGCACCGGCGCGCTCAAAGTCAGCAGCAGCAATAGCAAATGATCTCTCCGGCGCAACCGGTAGTGCCTTTCCACCAGCAGTACGATCGCAATTGCCCCCGCGACTAAACAAACAAAACCCGTCAGCCCCAGCCAATTCACCCCCCGCCGGCTCAAACCAAAATAGTCGAGCAACACGAAATCTTCCTGCGAGATATCTTGTCCTTGTGCAACAATTATCTCGCCCTGATCTACTGCGATCATCACCGGTTTCACCTTTTGGGCTGCTAATTCAGCTAGCTGTTTGGTTTCCTCGGGATCTCTCACCAGATTTGGCTGCAAAATCGCTGTTAAACCCTCAACCGCCAAAGCTTGGGACTCTAACGGCACTTCATCTGCCACTTGCAGCTTCACAGCTTCTTTCAAAATCTCTTTTGGCAAGCCCTGCGGGATACCTTGAGCCACCATCCTTTTTGCCGCCCGACTCATACCGGTTTGGGTTTTCTGCCACACTGCCTCCGACAAACCAAACAGCGAAGTATCGTATATCTGGGGTAGCCCGGAAACCGACGGTTTTTCCAGCGCCTCCACAGCATTGAGATAGCGTTGGCGAGCCGAGGAAATACTGTCTGTCAGGCTTTGAAAGTCTGCTGCCGGGAGCGATCGGCTGTAAGCTTGCAGTTGAGCGATAGCCTCCTGCCGAGACTGGTTCTCCGTCTGCCCAGCAACTGCGGGGGAATCCAAGCTCAACCGCTCGGAAGTTGCACTTTTGTCCCCCGCTTGCGCCAAAATCCAGCGCCACTCCCACTCAGGACAGCCCCGCAAGTAAACCTGAACAGCAAGTGAGAGGGCCGAGGGACTCGCAAACGGAAACGGGCCTACCGCCTCCCGCAGCTCGCTTCCCTGCTGCAAAAATTGTTGCAATTCTTGATAAATTTGTCGATCGACCGCAGAATCCAGCATTAATATCGCTACAGCCCCGATCCGCGCTGCTTTCCGCTGTTCTTCAGTAGTTTTGTAATCGGGGATGCTAGCAGTAGCAGGAGCCTTAATCGTCTGAGGAGCTTTCGTCCCCACATCCAGTTTCGGCTGGTTGTAGAAGCGGTGGCCCAGAGTGCTGCTTAGGGAAACTACCGCTACCAGCGCCAACATAGGGGAACGAGCTTGATTTTTGAGGCTGGATTTGGAGGTTTTACTTGTAAATCTAGTAGTAAAAGTCTCGGGAAGAAGCCATTTCGGGCGCGACAAACGGCTCAGGAGAGGCCCGCCAGCGCGCTCGGTATCTGCTTTGCTGCAGCCATTTTGCACTTTAGCAATGTGTTGGCGCAGTGAGCGCGCAGCCCCTAGCTGCTCAATCTGCCGCATCAATGAGGAGAGCGTATTCATTTGTGTCGAAGATATATCACTGTTATCCAGCAGCTTTGTCAGAATTTCTGACTATGCATCTTGATTGATTTTATCCGAACTACCCTGGCTGAATCTTCAGCCCTTACCAGTAAAAGCTCCAACCTTTATATTTTACGAGGTCTAATGACATAAGGTGCAGCCACCGATCGGGCTAGCGCTGCGGAATCGAGTCCGGCATCGGGGCTGTAAACTCCTGCCCAAACAGCAAACAGGTTATTTGCTAACTCTACAATTTTTACATCGCTGCCAGTTCCCCAGAGCGAAGGTTCTCGGCCGTCGGCTAGCTGCAGCGAATTAACCTCAGCCGAAGATACCTGTCGCCATTCTACAGGAATCGCAGCAACGCCGTTATAGGCTCCAGACAAAGCTCCTGTCAAAGCACAGGTTATTTGTCCGGCTATACCACAGCGGGCTGCCCGCACCACTGACAAGCGCAAGTCTTCTGGGGTGTTCAAAAAGCAGTAGAAAGCTAAGGCAATGGGAATGAAATTTCCTGGATTGACAATTGACTCGGTTTGTAATTTTTTCTCACCTTCGCCCTGTCTTTCTCGCAAAGCTGTGGCGCTTTTGCACAGATGAGTGGCGGCTGTTTCTAAATCGGCTCCCTTTTCTAGTAGTATTTGCACTTGCAGCAGCAGCTCTGTTAAGGCATTCTCTGTTTTCAGGTAGGCAAGTGTTTGCTCGATCGCTGTCGCGGGGTCAAGTCTTTCTTTGAGAGCTCGGGCGATCGTATATGCTACTGCTAAAATTGCTGTTTCCCATTCTGGCTGGTTTTCGTTGTGCCAAACCTCTATCGCCAGCATGATTTTTTCTCGCAGCTTGGCTTTATTTTCGTGAAAAAACATCGCGGATGGCAGCGCAGCAATTGCAGCTTCACCAGGGTTAAGCAGGGTTTGAAACTCACTGTTGCGGGGATGATAGATTTCCGACTTGGCAAATGCTTCCCAAGTATCGCGCCAATCTTTTAAATCTAAACCCCTACACCGAATTAAACTTTGAACACACGCTACCGCAAGTCTCCCGGATGCGGATGAGTCTTTGCCACTTGGGATTTTACTGTTGACAGAATTCAACACCAATGTTGCCCCTCTTAGGGTCAATTGTTGGTGTTTCGTCAGTTGTAAAATCGGCTGCAAGTCTTCTGTTTGGGGGGGAATACCCACGAGTTGCCTCTGGTATTGCAGGCCTAGAGAGTCTCCTAAAACTGCCCCCAGGATGGTTCCTTGAAACTTGCTCAACAGGGAATGCCGCATTTGAATTTAACTCAAGTTGTTATTGACATACTCCCCGGCTTAAAAGCGCGGGGATTCTTAACACTTCATTGACCGATACTACCGAAGTAGTTTTACGAGCGTCTCCATGTTCATTTAGAGTCGTGGCAATGCCCTATCCCGACTTTATTTATATTTTTGGCGGCGTTCTCATCTCTGTCTTGGTTAGTACCGCAATTGAGGCAGAGTATATAACGCACAGAGAGGTCTATTTTCCCCCACTTAAACCCGCAATCTGAGCAAACTTGGCTGGTAGGTTCCCAGCGACTAATTACTTTGAACTCTCTGCCATACTTCCCACATTTTCCCTCGCACAAAGCCCTAAACTCACCCCAACCTTGCTGACTAATTGCCCTTGATAGCTTCCTATTTTTTACCATTCCTGCTACATTCAAATCTTCTAAAATGACAAGTTGATTATCCTTAGCCAAGTTAGTTGATAGTTTGTGCAAAAAATCTTTTCTAGTGTCAGCAATTCGGTTGTGCAGTCTAGCTATTTGCAGTCGGGTTTTATTCCGCCGTTTAGAGTCGAGTTTTTGACGGGAAAGTTTACGCTGTAATCTGCGAATTTTGCGATCTAACACTTTGTAGTCAGGGCTTACAGCTTTAGTCCCGTCACTCATTACAGCGAAGGTTTTAATGCCCAAATCAATGCCGACGCTGTGGTTCTTAGCTTCGACTTCTTCGGGATCATCCTCTACTACAAAGCTGATGAAATACCGATCTGCACAATCCTTGATTATAGTTAAAGAGCTTGGATGGTCTGGCAATTCCCTAGACCAAATCAGCTTAACTCTGCCAATCTTTGCAAGGTAAACATAATCATCCCTCAACGAAAAACCGTTTTTGGTTAGTTTGGCGGATTGGCTGTTTGTCTTTTTTTTGAACTTTGGATAGCCGACTTTTTTTCCGTTACGTTTTCCTTTACAAGAATCCAAGAAATTCTTAAAAGCTGTTTCCAAATCAGAGACAGATTGTTGGAGGCAAATCGCCGACACTTCTCCCAACCATGCTCTCTCCTCAGTCTTTTTTGCCTTAGTTATTACAATTTTTTGCAGGTCTGCACAGCTAGGTTTTTTGGCAGAGTTTTTGCAAATTCTTAGGGCATCATTCCAGACTACTCTAGTACAACCAAACAATTTAGCTAAGCTAATTTTTTGTTCCGTACTAGGAGAAAATCTGTATCGATACCGCGCTTTCATGCCTCTCTCTCCTGTGTTATTCTTATTATACTATACCACAACATCTGAGAAAATTAGGACAATTAAGAAATTAAAACCGTCCTATAAGGACGGGGCTTTAAACCCCGTTCTTTGGTAATTGGTAATTGGTAATTGGTAATTTAGAGTTCTTCCTGGTTTGCTTCTTTGCCTAACTCTTGTGATTAATTTGAATTCAACCCAAACATATAAGGGCTGGTTTTCCATCTAAAACCTGCCCTCATCCGATCGCTACAATCGGTAAATTTTTAATTTTTAATCAAGTAACTAACTAGAGCTTGCAACCCCAGCCGATAACTTTCTGAGCCAAAACCGCTGATTTGCCCGATCGCCACCGCTGCGATAAACGAGTGATGCCGAAAAGCTTCCCGCCGGTAAATATTGCTCAGATGAACTTCTACCGCAGGGATATTCACCGCGGCGATCGCGTCTCTAATTGCCACACTCGTATGAGTATAAGCTCCAGCATTAATCAATAAGCCTTGGTGCTGCCCTAACATCGAGTGAATTGCATCCACCAACACCCCTTCATGATTCGACTGCTGAATTGAGACTTGCACCTGGAGGGCTTGCGCTTCTCGTTCTAGCAACTTGTTGATATCATTTAAAGTCGCAGAACCATAAACTCCAGGTTCTCGCTGACCCAATAGATTCAGATTAGGGCCGTGAAGTACCAGGATATTTAACAATTTTAAAATTTCCAGCGCAACAAAAATTATGAGAGTTTTGACATGGGATTTAGAACCCGTCTGCCACCTCAAACCTCAAACCTTAAACCTCAAACTTCTAATGCAGTCCCGACTACCTGCGATTCCTCGGTTGGTTGACAGGAATACGAATCGGTTCGAGTTCCGGTTCAGGATCGGGACTCAGCAGTCCTTCTATCAGCTTGCGAACCCATTCTTTAATTTCTTCCAGCACCTTTTCAATGTCTTCCATTGAACGGATAGCTCCTTTTTTTATAGTCTAGATTGCTAAACCGACGGCTAAATATCTGAAAATAAGCAAGCACGACCTTCAAACCAAAGGTCAAACTTGCTTTCTCGCTTGCTGGATATTTTGAGCAATGGAGAGAGTCAGTATATTGGCCAATCAGTCCTATCTTATTATCATAACGAATCTTTACAGATAATCAAGAGGCAAAAGGAAAATTGCCGAATTATATCGGAGTAGAGAGTGTTAAATAAAACTTAAGCTTACGGTTAACTGTTGACAATTGACCAATCGTAGGATTTTTTCTACGCTTTTGCCAACAATAATTTACGCCGGAGTCGATCGAGCGCCGTACAGCTACTCAGATTCCGAATCCACTCGCGGCCTCTGGCATCCCCAAAGCGGTATTCAAAACTTTCTACGTCACCGTCGGGCCCCACTAAACCGACATAAACCAGTCCGACAGGTTTAGCATCTGTGCCGCCTCCGGGCCCGGCGACGCCTGTAATGCTCAATCCCCAATTTGTATTGAGGCTGGCGCGAACTCCCGCAGCCATTTGTTTTGCCACTTGGTGGCTGACTGCCCCAAATTCGGCTAAATCTTGGGGATTCACACCTAATAATCCTTCCTTAACCCGATTGTCGTAAGAAATAATCCCGCCTAAAAAGTAGCTCGAACTGCCGGGAACACCCGTCAGCATCGCCCCCAATCCACCTCCCGTGCAGGATTCAGCCACGCTAAGAGTTTGCCCCGCATCCAGCAACAATTGGCCGACAGTGGAAGCGAGGGTATCGCTATCAGCACCGTAACAGTCTAAGTCGGCAATTTGCCGCAATTGTTGTTCGATCGGCTCAATCAAGTTTTTCGCCGCCACGGAGGACTCCGCGCGGGCCGAAATCCGCAGTTTGACTTCGCCGTGATTGGCGTAGGGAGCCACAGTAGGATTAGTTAAATTCAGAAAACTATCTACTTTTTCCGCCAATGCCGACTCAGCAATCCCCCAAAATTTCAATGTGCGGCTGTAAATAGTTTCGCTGCACCAGCCGTTATTTTGCAGGTAAGGAACGGCGGTTTCTTGCCACATCAAGTGCATTTCCGCCGGTACGCCGGGAAATGTCATTACTGTCACGTCAGAAACCGGCTGCCAAATAATGCCCGGTGCAGAACCGCTGCGGTTCGGCAGAATGTCCGCAGTTTCTGGAATTAAAGCTTGTTTGCGATTGCTGGGACTCATGGTGCGTCCCCGCTGGGCATATTTGTATTCGATATCTGCAATAATTTCCGGCTTTTCGATGAGGGGAACCCCAAAAAAATCGGCGATCGTTTCGACTGTGAGGTCGTCTGGTGTGGGGCCCAGGCCTCCGGTGAAAAGCAAAAGCTGCGATCGACTGACGGCGATTTCTAACACTTGTTTGATACGTTCTGGATTGTCCCCCACCACTGTTTGATAGTAGTGAGGGATTCCCAGACTCGCTAATTCTTTGGCTAAAAACTGGGCATTGCTATTAAGAATATCGCCTAACAGCAATTCAGTGCCAACACAAATAATTTCAGCAACCATTCAATTTTAGATTTTAGATTTTGGATTTTAGATTGGAGAATTGGGCATTGGGAATTGGGCATTGGGCATGGGGCATTGGGCATTGGGCATTGGGCATTGGGCATGGGGCATTGGGCATTGGGCATTGGGCATTGGGCATTGGGCATGGGGAATTAGGCATTAGAAATTATTTTTCTTCCTTCTTCCTTCTTCCTTCTTCCTTCTTCCTTCTTCCTTCTTCCTTCTTCCTTCTTCCTTCACCTAGCGTGTCTCCAAACTTTCCAGCTAGCATATCCCAGCAAACTTGTTGCACCCATAGCGTAAATTACGCCGCTGGGAAGCGAAAAAGCTAGGGCTAAACTTCCCACCCACAGTGTCAGTGAGTAAATAAATAAAACCGCAAATCGATGGGATAGTCCGGCTTCTAGAAGTCGGTGGTGGAGATGGCGCTTGTCAGCAATAAACGGTGACTTGCCGTTGCGAAGTCGATCGAGAATCACCGCCGACATATCTAAAATCGGTACAGCTAAAATTAAATATGGCAGCAACACAGAAGTAACAGCCGTAGTTTTAACTAACCCAATTACTCCCACTCCAGCGAGAGTAAACCCGATAAAATAAGCCCCGCCATCTCCCATAAAGATTTGAGCCGGATTGAAGTTGTAGCGCAGAAATCCCAATGTCCCGCCAGCTAAAGCCGCTGCAATCAGGGCCGCCGCCGGTTGGTGCATCGCCAGACTGACAATCAGCATCACAACTGCTGCAATCCCTGAAACTCCGGCAGCTAAACCGTCCAAACCATCAATCCAGTTGATGGCGTTGGCCATGCCGACGAGCCAAATCACGGTAATTGGCAAGCTCAGCCAGCCAATATTAGTAAGTCCCAAGGAGGGAACTGTGAGAAACTCAATTTGTACGCCCGCGTACCAAACGATGCTGGATACGCCAATTTGCATGAGCAAGCGTTTTAAGGCCGAGAGCGAAAATAAGTCGTCTGCTAAACCGATGAGGAAGAATCCGATGCCGCCGAGGGTGACTCCCCAAATTTCGTATTCGTCTTTGGGATTGAGAACTTGTCCGTTAGCATCGATGAAGCCTCCACAGAGCCAGACAAATAAGAGGGCAGTGATAGTGCCGAGAAAGATGGAAACTCCTCCCAAACGCACCATAGGGCGCTTGTGGACTTTTCGCTCGCCTGGCCGATCGACTCGCCCGCTTTTGAGACCAATTTTTTTGACTATTGGTGTACTCCAGAGGACGACGAGCGCAGAAACCAGAAAAGCGAGTATGTGGTACAGATACTGGTACGGCATCTGAAATCAATTTTAAATAGTGCGGGGCAATTAGGCTGTCAGGCAGAGTCTACTACATTTCAGATGGCTTATAACAAGGAAACATCTTGAAGAGCGACTGGGGGTTTGGGAGTCGGAGATTTGCCGCAATGGCAGTTGCCCTGGGGCGAATTGTCAGGTTTTTCATTCATAACTCTCGAATTAACGATTTGAAATAGCGACTTTTTCGCGAGCAAAAAAGTCGATATTTGGCGAGCGGGCCCAGTCGATCGGTATCTTTCGCAACCGACAAATACCGTTAGTCAAACCAGCCCCGCCCGACAAATATCTTTACTAAAAACCGTATTGGCGATCGATATTTTTGGTTAAAACCGCTTTTCAATATCGCTACCGGCAACTCTCAATCTTTTCCTGCTCTTTTACCCTTTTACCCGTACACTTCCAACTACCAATTTCCCATTGCCGATCAGGAAAATTAAGCTAATGCCGGCACTTTCAAGTACAAGTGGGGATATAACGGGAAGCGATCGCACAGTGCTGCTACTCGACGCAGGCAGTCTGCTGCGACGCTTTCATCATCTGGATTTAGCAGGCGATCGGCGATAATATTGCCAATCTCGGTAAATTCTGCTGTTCCCATTCCCCTGGTGGTCATCGCCGGCGAACCGAGTCTCAAACCGCTGGTGACAAAGGGAGATGCCGGATCGAAAGGCACGGTATTTTTATTAGCAGTAATATTCACACCGCTGACTAATTGGTCCGCTTGTTTGCCTGTCATATTTGCCGATCGCAAATCAACTAGCATTAAGTGATTGTCCGTGCCGCCGGAAACGAGTTTTAAACCCCGCTGCTGCAACTGTGCCGCTAAAGCGCGCGCATTTTCAATTACTTGACCGGAATAAGTTTTAAATTCAGGCTTTAATGCTTCGCCGAAAGCTACTGCTTTGCCCGCTATGACGTGTTCTAAGGGCCCACCTTGAGTGCCGGGGAAAACTGCTTTGTCAAACTTTTTACCTAATTCCGGGTCATTGGTCATAATCAAGCCACCACGGGGGCCGCGCAGGGTTTTGTGAGTGGTGGTGGTGACTGCGTGACAGTGGGGGAGGGGGTTGGGGTGGTGCCCTGTGGCGACTAACCCGGCGATGTGGGCGATGTCGGCGAGCAGGTAGGCTCCGATTTCGTCGGCGATCGCTCTAAACTTCTCAAAGTCGATAATTCGCGAATATGCTGAATAGCCACAAATTAGCAATTTCGGTCGGTTTTCTTTGGCCAGTGCCAAAATTTCGTCATAGTCGAGCTGTTCTGTTTCTTGGCTGACGCCGTAGTGAAAAGCTTTGAACCACTTGCCGGATACGTTGACGGGCGAACCGTGGGTCAAGTGTCCGCCGTGGGACAAATCCATGCCCATTATTCCGTCTCCGGGTTCCAGCAAGCTCAAAAATACTGCAAAGTTGGCTTGAGCGCCGGAGTGGGGCTGGACGTTGGCGTGAGCGGCTCCAAATAGCTGTTTGGCGCGATCGATCGCAATTTGCTCGATGCCGTCAATAAATTCGCAGCCGCCGTAGTAGCGTTTCGCTGGCAGTCCTTCGGCGTATTTATTGGTCAGCACTGAGCCTTGAGCTGCCATTACGGCTGCGGAGGTAAAGTTTTCGCTGGCGATGAGTTCTAGGTGGTCTCGCTGCCGCTGCAGCTCTTGCCCGATTAAATCGGCAATCAGCGGATCGGTTTTGGAAAGGAATTCTAAGTTAGTGTCCGTCACAATAATCAACCTCTTGACAATTTTGGGATTGGGAATTGGGGATCTTATACCGTACTACGGATTTCGCCCCATTGATATAAATATTACGTTGTGTTCAGGTTAAGCCGTTTGTCCCCAACTCCTGACATACAATGAAATTACTGGTGTGAAACCTGCCGGAGGTATCAAATGTTAGTCATTTTAATGGAAAATCAGATGCTTGCCCCTCAGTGTGTTTGCCAAAGTTGTTTGCTGGCCGATCGCACTGGCCAACCGCGCTGGAGCGGTGGAGAGCTTCGCTGCGGCCATCCAGTTGCTAAACCTACGGAAAATTTGCCCGATCGGTACGAGTGTCAAATGGGCTTCGTCATTGCCAATATTAAATAATCATCGGCCAAATAGGGCATGGGGCATGGGGCATGGGGCCTGGGGCATGGTGACTATTAATGCGACTCGATCTAAGTTGCCCTGCATCTGGTACTTGAGGCTGCTATCCGCCCACCAATGAGCAAATTCCGGGCGGGTCGGAACTGAGCCTGCTGCGTTATGCTGATTTTAATAGGAATTAATAGTTCACCGATCGACTCAGGAGAGTTCATTATGACTTGGCGCGGGTCTACAACTGTTCCAGACCGGATTTTTGCTTCTTTGCCTTATTTGCTCCCGTTGGTTGACGGGCTTGCCTTTGGCAGGTTTCTGTTTACACAGTTTCCTGTCCTGCAACTGTTGTTGATACCGCTAGCTCCTTTGATGCAAATTTATAGTTTGCCCTTTGCTAGCTTGATTATCTTCTTTGCTCTGTATTTAGGAGTAGTTAGAAACGAAAACATCAGTCACTTCATTCGTTTTAATGCGATGCAGGCGATTCTTTTAGACATTGTTTTGATGCTGTGCGGTCTGGTTTTGCCGATTTTTTCTAACGGCTTACAAGTCGCATTTATTGCGGAAACTCTGTATAACATGGTGTTTTTGGGCGCTTTGGCTGCATTTGTCTATGCCGTCGTGCAGTCACTTTTGGGACGCTATGCAGAGATTCCTCCGCTTTCGGATGCTGTTTATATGCAGGTTCGTTAGTCAGGAAAGCAGTTGGTAGTTGGTAGTTGACAGTTGTTAAGCTGTTCGGCATTTAAAAGAAGATAGTAGGGTGCGGAGCGTACAGAAGTGTGTCCCAAGTCGGCGTAAGTGTTCGCGCCTGACGCACCTTACCTGGATAGTGAATGGTTTAAATGCTCCACAGCTTAGTTGTTATCCCTATGATTGTCAAACTGAGGTGAAATCTCGATAGGGCGTTGACTGTAGCCTCGCCAAATCGTTCATTTTGCCGATCGGGAAAATCATAGGGTTTATACCAAATCCTGGTAACATACCCCCTTTATTTCTCTTCTAGCTTCTACCTTCTACCTTCTGCGGTCAATCCGTTACATCCGTTACATCCGTTACAAAATCCGTTGCCGAACTTCCTTCTACTTATCAATGAGACAAAATTATTCAAACAATCTCTCGCAGATGAACTATTTGATCTTGATATTCATCATTAAAAGATGCCTCAGCAATAAAAATTAATTGCCGAATATTTTGTCCAATACTCAACTTGGAATTGAGGATAAAAATGCCCGGAATATGATGACCTTCAGCCAAATGGTCTGTCAAATGCACGGGCATGGATTTACGATTATTCGTCACCAATATAAAGTTATATTCCTCACACCATTTAATAATTTCTGGATCTAAAGTTCCCCGACTCGGAGCTTCTGGTTCGCCTACACACCAAATTATCAAATTTGGATTGCCTGTAAGGATTTCAGCTTTATAGGTAGGATCTACATTTTCATCCAACAGATAATTGAGACTCATTGATGATTTGTTGGGATTTTTTTTCCGAGCTCAGTTTTTGCAGTCTAACAATACCAAGTGGAGGGTTAAGTTCTTGTGCTTTAAGTTGCTGATGGCTCCACTCCAACCAATCAGCAATGTAGTTACTAACGGCTTCTTTATTGTGCAGATAGTAAAGGATAGTAGCATAAACTTGTTCCAAGTTAAGAGATGGATAAGTTTGAGCAATTTGTTCAGGAGTGCGCGCGCGATGAATGAAATCATATAGAACAGTTTCAATGCCGATTCGCGTCCCTTTGACCCGAATATCATCTGGCCGCTGAAAGTCAAAATAGTCTTCGAGTTGCATGGGCTAACGATCCTATTTCAAAGTTGGTGAAAATTGACGGGCTAATTGATATTATACAGCAGATTCCAAGCCCTCCCCGTAGGGACAAAGGCTTTCGCCGTGTCCTCACAAATAACCCATAACTAATGAGTGACAGTATTTTCAAGACTGCCGATGCCTTCAATTTCGATGCGGACTCGATCGCCTATTTGTAGCGGCCCTACTCCTTGCGGCGTTCCAGTCAGTATCACATCGCCGGGAACGAGGGTCATTATTTGACTGATGTAGCAGACGAGAAAGTCTGGGGAAAATACCATGCGATCGATCTGGGATGACTGTACCGGTTGCTCGCTCTCATTGACAAAAGTCTGCAACTGTGCAGCGGGACTCAATTCGCGGACAATCCAAGGCCCCAAGGGACAAAATGTATCGAACCCTTTGGCCCTCGCCCACTGGTTGTCCCGTTTTTGCAAATCTCTGGCTGTTACGTCATTGGCGATCGTATAGCCCCAAATTTTGCTGTGTGCTTGTTCGGGAGTGCAGTTGGTACAATGTTCGCCAATTACCAGGGCCAATTCTCCCTCGTAGTCTACCCTTTCCGACTGCTGCGGATAGCGAATCGCTGCACCAGCAGGGATGACAGCACTCGGAGGCTTGAAAAACAGCAGGGGTTCTTCCGGTACTGGGGTTCCCATCTCGGCGGCGTGATCGACATAATTTTTGCCTACGGCTACAATTTTTGAGGGAGAGCACGGGGCGAGAATTTGGTAAGTATCTGGTGAAAGTTCCAAATCGGTTGGTTGTCCTTGTAACCAGGGCGGTGCATCAAATACTTGAACGCTGTGGCTAAGTTGCAGTAAACCGTAATGAATGTGTCCTTGTGTTGTTTTAACTCGAACGTAGCGCTGGGCCATACTATTTTAGATTTTAGATTTTAGATTCTAGATTCTAGATTCTAGATTAAGAGGATATAGGCATAATTGCGGAAAATTAATTTGTTTATGCCCGTTTAAGATTTTCGCTGTGCAATTTTGCAACCGCTTTCTGTACAAATGCCGTGCAGCGGTAGATCCCAGGAGTCAACTGGTAGTTGGGCGAGCAAGGCAAATTCAAAGATAATGCCGATCGTAACTTTTGATTCCCACTCAGCTAAACTGAGCATTCGATCGTAATAGCCACCGCCGTAGCCCAAGCGATAGCCGCGAACATCGCAGCCTACTGCGGGTACGAGCATTAAATCTACTTCTGAATGGTCTATTTTAGGAGCATCCGCCAGTGGTTCGAGTATGCCATAAGCTCCAGTATGTAAAGCATCTCCGGGCTGCCAGATGTGCCAGGATAGCTCTTTGCCGACACAGCGGGGAAATCCCCATTTGCGGGGAGTTACAAATAGGGGGCTTAAATCTGCTTCTTGGCGACAACTGAAGTAGGCGAGGATTGTTTTTGCTTGGGTGAATAGGGGCGAGTTTTGCAGGTGATTGCAGAGGCGATCGCTCTTTTGTCTCCATTCTTGTGCTGATAGGGATTTGCGGGTGTTGAGGAGCGATTTTCTTAATTCTGTTTTAGTTAATGCAGGTTCAGGAGTATTCATATTTGCGATCGAATCTCTCGTTTGACTTGGAGTCCGACAGGGGTTGAAGACCCCTGTCTCATAGCGAA
>NZ_JAUBOX010000030.1:0-20912 GCF_036700445.1 Microcoleus sp. T3_B1 | reverse complement strand
CACATTCTGTAGTCGGTTTTAACCGACTTTAGCTTTGAGGCAGGGGTTTCAACCCCTGCCGGACTGTCGGACTGTCGCACTGTCGGAAAGTATCAACAAACTGGATTGGATATTACATATTGTCTCACCACAGGACAAACGCTGAATAGCGTTTCATTCTCCCGTTCTTCTATTTCAACTAACGATCGCCTCCCCAAAGATTGCAGCCCGTTGAATAACTCGGAGGGCGATAAATCGGCATCTTGTAGCAATTGCTCTATTGAAACTGAATTTGCTTCGCGGCTGAGGCGGCAGATTAGTTTTTTTTCTAATTCTGACAAACGATTTATCTGCGGGTGCAATGTTGCTGCCAATTCTTCCCCTAAGAAGAGCATATCATATTTCAAAAATTCTGCAACCCTACCTCGGAATATTTCTTGAATAGTGGTGGCGACTATTTTCAACCACAATGGATTGCCTCGGTAGGTGTTAATTAGGTTTTCCCATGTTTCGGGATTGAGTAAACTTTTTTGTCGGCAAATTTCGGCTGCTGCTGCACCTATGCCTTTGAGTTGCAAGGCGCGAACTGGTGATTTTTCTCCTTTTAAGGCGGTAATTTCTCTGGGTGGTTCCCAACTATTGAGGATTAAACAACTGTTGTGGGTTGTTTCTCCGATTTGTCTGAAGAAGATGCTATAATTTTCGCATTCTGGGCGGTAATTTCCTGCTAATTGTCCGCTGCTGAGAATGGTTTGTACGTCGTCGAAGATGATGAGAAAGCGGTTTTTTCGCAGATATTCCATTAACAGGGAAAGTCGATCGGGGATACTGGTAGGGAGTTCGATTTCGGGTTTATTTAAGAGAAATTCTAGAAGATTTTTTAGGGTACTTTCTAACGGTGGGGAGTGGCGGAGACTTCGCCAGATGACGTATTGAAAGTTATGCTGAATTTTTTGGATGAGGTGGAGGGAAAGTGTGGTTTTGCCGATGCCGCTGAGTCCTGATATTGCTGCGATGTTGCAATTTTCTTGGACGATCGATGTTTCTAGGGTGGCGAGTTCGGATGTGCGTGAAGCGAAGCTATCGCCATCAGGCGAATCGCACAATAATGAAATATGAGGTGCGTCGGCTAAGTCTAGTCTGGTTTGGGGTTGGGAGGCGTCTGAGGTGGGGGTTGAGGGCGATCGGGTTTTTAGAATTTCTGGAGATTGACTATCCTTACAGACATTGACATTACCAATAAAAAAATCGTTTCCCGAATTTGATGAAATGATGAATAATTGTCGTCTCTCAAGTGTCGAGTGTAAATTCGATGGAGTAATTTCTTCACCCAATACATTTGATAAACGCTTCCATAATTTTGAAGCTACATTCCTGACGTGACCTTCGCTACAATGGGATACTTCTGCGATTTGAGAGTATTTTTTACCTTCCCATACACCCCCCAGGATAGCTTCTTGCAAATCCTCCAAATGTTCTCCCGTCTTAGCGAAAACCAGGTCATCGGCAAATCTCAAGACTTCTTTAACGTCCATCGGTCGGGTAGTTGTGACGGTTTTGGTTATTTTAGCATATATTTTCTGACATTTTCTGACATATCTGACCAATTCTGACATTTTCTGACAGATACCTCGTCTCAATTGCTGATAAAATTTGACATTTTATTACTCCGATAAATTCATAATTAGAAGATAATTATAAAAAACAAATAACTTCCTGTGGGTTAAACTAGCGAGTAGGAGAATGCTATGAACATTAATTTTCGACGCTATCGCGAACCGAAAGGTATAAGTCAAGAAGCAGTTGCCAGTAGGCTCGGAATCTCCGCCGATCAGGTTAGACATTATGAGCAGTTCCCTGCAAAAGTTCCGATGGGAATGGCAGTGAAATGGCTTCAAATATTAGGTGTTGACATTGCAACTGCCATGTCAGAGGAAATACATCCACTCCCAGGAATTGAACCACGCAGTCCCTACGCTGAACTTTATCGCCGGCTAAATTTACTTAATCAGTATATCGATAAAAATTCTTTTTTTTCTGGGCTGGAATTGCCAACCGATCTACCTAGACCTAACGATCTGCAAGGACAAATTAACCAGTATTACCAAAAACCAAATGTTGTCTTGACAGGAGCATTTGACTCTGGCAAATCCTATCTTGCTAATACTCTTTTAGGCAAAAAAATATTGCCAACAGGCTATCAGCCTGCAACAAGAGTCATTACCATTGTTTGTCATGTGGAAACTCGCCCCGAATGGTTTGATGGAAACGTGGGAATTATTGATGAGAAATTTTGGCAAGATGAAAACGGCAAGCTAAATTTTAACTTCCTATATTTAGAGGATCGGGAACGTTGTCAGAAGCATTTTTTGCAATTCGGCTCCTTTGACCTGCTAGAAAGATATGGCGTACACCAATATGATGACTCTGACGACAGCAATGACGGCGGACATACAGCTATAGTTTATGTAGATGCTCCTTTGTTAAGAGCGTGTAACCTGATTGACCTTCCCGGTTACTCTGATAAACAAGATGAAGTATCAAAGGATGTTGAGAAAGCGAAGAGTGCCACCCAGATTGCTAATGTCTTGCTTTATGCTTCTCCTGCCAAGGGTCACATCAATGGTCAAGATATGGAGCGACTTCGGAATTTACTGCGTTTGCTGCCGGCCCCAGAGAATGAATGCAAGGACTTTCCGAGGCTAGGCAATTTCTTTATTGTAGCGACACAGGCAGATCCCAGTATCCCTGACGATGAGCTGCCCAAAATCCTCAATAAAGCTTCAGCAAGGCTGTATAAAGAACTTGATGAAACTGCTATAGAGTTTCGTCGGAAGCTAACAAAGCAGGATATTACCAAGGAAGATGTGCAAAAGCGTTTCTTCACTTTCTGGTCAGAAAGGCCGGATCGCTGTCAGCGTCTCTTTGATGATTTAACCCAACTACTTCGCGAGACTCTTCCTAAAACAGTCATCTGTCGTGTCGATCGCGAAATTAATGCGGTCAAATATGACAATAAACAAGAATACGCTAACTCGATTGAGCAATATCAAACAACAATTGCCAAAATAGACGAGTATCGAAAAGAGCTTGAGAAAGCGGAGAAGAATGAACCTGAACGTCAGCGACAAATGTGGCAAAAACGCAGTGAAGTGAGCAAATGCATTAATGATTTAGAAAAAGATACTCGCAAATCATTTCAGACCTATGCGGAAAAACAGATTGATGTAGATTCCATAGAAAAAATGATTAGCCAGAGATACGACAAAAAGAAAGAGGCTCAAGAATACGCTCCCGGTTATTTAGTCGATCTGCTGCAAACTCATGTAGAAAATCGAATTAGTGTCAATTCTGAAAAACTCAAGGCTGAGATTGACGCTTTTCTGGAAAAATACCCAGTGCCTAAACTTCCCAACAAAGATGGAATAGTAGTATCTATTCCCTTCGATACAAAAGGAGCTTTTCTTGGTGGGATAGCAGGTTTAGGTGCTTATGGTGCTTTAGCCGCTTGGGCAGCCAGTCTTGGCAACCTTGGCGGCTATATCTTAGTAGGGAAATTAGTCAGTCTTTTGTCAGCACTTTTTGGTGCTACTACCGGTGGCACGGCAGCAGTAATTTCTTTCGTAAGTGCGATTGGTGGCCCAATAGTTCTAGGGATCGGTTTAGCTGCTGGATTTGCTTCTTTGGTGTGGAATTTATTTGGGGAAGCTTGGCAGAAGCGGTTAGCAAAAGAAATTCACAAACACTTAACAAAACAGGGTGTTGTTAATAAATTCCTAGCAGGAATCGACCAGTATTGGCAAGAGACAGCCACAGCCTTTGATCAAGGTGCCGACGCAGTTGAAGCAAAATGCAAACAGTATCTCAAGCATCTGCACGAAATTACTTCAACTGATACCCAGTCAAAAGAACGAATTGAACAGATTATCATAAATCTGGAGAAACTCAGGGTTTTTTTCGCCAACATTCCTTGGGATACCCAGGGAGAATGTTTGTAAAAAAAACCAGCGGTTCTCGTGGCAAACAACCCAAACCCAATAAAACGAGGTATTGAACGGGTAGTTTTAACTAGGCGATGGCCATTGTTTAAATCACATCCCCAAGTGCGATCGCCCTTCCTTAACTGAGGCGCGATCGCACTTTCCATTTATCCCCTAGAGCGCAGTTCATCACTATCTGCTTCTGAATCTTCCTTAGTAAAGATTACATCCTCATAGATAGCATCAATACCTGTGCGAAAATTTACGCTAGCCAAGTGAATTTCGCTGCCTTGAGTATAGGAATACAAAACCCACAACCCTTCAGCATTACGGCGAAAACACTCTACCCGCTCACGTTTTTGGCTAATTAACACATACTCTTGCAGCGTTTCTAATTCTTGATAGTCAGCAAATTTATCGCCCCGATCGAATCCTTCCGTACCGTTAGACAACACCTCGACAATTAAACAAGGATATCTTTTAAAAGATTGAGATGATTTGTCCCGTTCGTCGCACGTTACCATCACGTCAGGATAGTAGTAAATATTCTTCGATTCAATCCTGGCTTTCATGTCGGACATATAAACGCGACAGCCACTACCCCGCACGTGATTTCTCAAAAGTGCAAATAAGTTGCCGGCAACTGTCACATGAGCATCACTTGCACCTGCCATTGCATAGGTTTCGCCCTGAATATACTCGTGTTTGAGCGGACTGAGTTCTTCTAACTTCAGATACTCTTCCGGCGAGATATAATTGTGGGTGCGATCGGCAATCATTGGCTTTCCCAAATTTCTGTTTTCGATGATTTCAGTCGAGGTATTTGTATTATAGCAGTTTTCACTCGGATGAAATACAGGACACAGCAGTAGGGACACGGCACTGCTGCCGACTATTGTCAGTGAATTATCACCCAAATTTGTATAATTTCTTAGTGCCAAAAGGCGGACTGGTTTGTGTAGGATAGCTGGCCACCGCCGAATATTATAAATGAGGTTTCTCACCCGCATTTAGTATTATTCCTAAAAAAACCCGGTTTATTCAAGAAACCGGGTTTTTCACACTTACGCTGCGTGTTTTCGATACCACTCAATCGTATTTTTTAACCCTTCCTTAAACTTCACCTCCGCAACAAAACCAAACTTTTCCTTAGCCCTTTGGGTATCCAAACAGCGGCGCGGCTGACCGTTCGGTTTGTCTGTTTCCCAAACAATTTCTCCTTCAAATCCCATCAATTCGCAAATCGTTTCCACTAAATCGCGAATTTTAACTTCGCTATTCGTTCCCAAATTAACGGGGTCAGATTCACTGTAATCTTGCGTTGCCATCACAATTCCCCGCGCGGCATCTGTGGAATACAAAAACTCGCGGCTAGGGCTGCCGTCGCCCCAAACTGGCAGTGTTTTGTCTCCCCTTTCTTGGGCTTCGTGGACTTTGCGAATTAATGCGGGGATGACGTGGGAACTTTTCGGGTCAAAGTTATCTTCCGGGCCGTACAAATTTACTGGTAGCAAGTAGATACCGTTGAATCCGTACTGCTGGCGGTAGGATTGCAGTTGCACTAATAAAGCTTTTTTGGCAATTCCGTAAGGGGCGTTAGTTACCTCTGGATAGCCGTTCCAGAGGTCATCTTCTTTGAAAGGAACTGGGGTCAAGTTGGGATAAGCGCAAATGGTGCCGACGCAGACAAATTTTTCGACTCCTGCTTCGTAGGCGGCGTGGATTAGTTGCGCGCCCATCATCAAATTGTCGTAAAATAATTCAGCGGGTTTGACTAGGTTTAAACCGATGCCGCCGACGTGGGCGGCGAGGTGAATGATGATATCTTGTTGGTCGGCGGCGCGCTTGCAGTTTTCCATAACGCGGAGGTCGCAGTCGCGCGATCGAGTTACTGAAATTTTATCAGCATCGGCCCCTGCTTTCACTAGCTGGTCGATTACCTGACGGCCCAAGAAACCGGCGCCGCCCGTGACTAGAATGCGTTTGTTGCTTAAATCCAAGCTGGTCATAATTTTAGCCTCGGGATTTTGAATAAAGGTCGATCGACAATTTCAATTCTAAAATTGTTGCTTTAGCAAAAAAAGCTTTCAGCTACAGGACGAGGTTGCCCACAAATCTGTTTTAGCTGCGGCAGATAGGGACTGGTCCGTGCACACCCGAAAGTTAGATTTATTAGTAGCGAGTCCTCAACTATCATTTTAATGTTTTTATTAGCCCGCACCTCCGAAAATTTTGGGAGCAATTAAGCGGGTTCTTTGAATGCCGATCGCGCTAATATAGCGGTTCTCAAGCGTGGTGAGGTATGGGGGCTAGTCCTATGCCCTATGCCCTATGCCCTATGCCCTATGCCCTATGCCCTATGCCCTATGCCCTATGCCCTATGCCCTATACCCTATGCCCTATGCCCTATGCCCGCCAGAGCACCTCATGTTACTGAGAAAGGCTATAGCTGTAACAACCCTCTCATCAGTTGTGAAGTGTTTGCAGGGGCAATCCTCCGGGGCGCGCCTTTCGCCAAAGGGGTAGACACGGGGCCCTACCCCTACAAATTGTTCGCACTGACGGCTTGATTTAGCGACTTAATCAAATCCGTTGCCCGAACCCCGACCTTGCTCGTCTAAAGCTTTCATGTCAGCATCTACCATTAAATGTACTAACTCCTGAAAAGTTACAGAAGGTTCCCAATCTAATTGCTGGCGCGCCTTAGTCGAATCGCCTATCAACAGTTCGACTTCTGCAGGACGCAAGTAGCGTTCGTCAAACTCCACATATTTTTGCCAATCTAAATTGACGTAAGTAAAAGCCAAATCGAGAAATTCCTTAATGGAATGGGTCTCGTTGGTAGCAATGACATAATCGTCAGGCTTGTCTTGTTGCAGCATCAGCCACATCGCCCGCACGTAGTCTTTAGCATAGCCCCAGTCCCGCTTGGAATCGAGATTGCCCAAGTAAATCTTTTTCTGCTTGCCGGCGACTATTCTGGCCACGGCGCGAGTAATTTTGCGAGTTACAAAAGTTTCGCCACGGCGGGGAGATTCGTGATTGAACAAGATGCCGTTGCAGGCAAAAAGTCCGTAAGATTCGCGATAATTTATTGTTTGCCAGTGACCGTAAACTTTGGCGCAGGCGTAAGGACTTCTGGGATAAAAAGGAGTTGTTTCCTTCTGCGGAACTTCCTGTACCAAACCAAACATTTCCGAAGAACCTGCTTGATAGAACCGCACTTCTATGCCGGTGCGGTGCTGATAGTCCCGAATTGCTTCTAGCAGCCGCAATACTCCCATCCCTACTGTGTCCACCGTATATTCCGGCGAGTCAAAACTGACTCGAACGTGAGATTGAGCCCCTAAGTTATAAATTTCTACCGGCTGAACTTCTTCCAATATCCGGCGCAGAGTGGTGCCGTCCGTCAAGTCGCCGTAGTGTAGAAACAGGCGCGCACCCTCGCTGTGAGGATCGACATAGATGTGGTCAATTCGATCGGTATTGAAACTAGAACTGCGCCGGATAATGCCGTGAACTTCATATCCTTTCTCTAACAGTAATTCGCTCAAGTAGGAGCCGTCTTGACCTGTAATACCTGTTATTAGCGCTCGCTTGCGTTGCGTCATCTGATTTTCCTTTGACAGGCTGTGTTAATTCACAATAAATTTTTTGGCAGAGGCTGTTGCTCCCTGCCGGCCGTATTCTCAAACTGCTTTATAAAACTTACTCAAACTTAACTTTAGTTACCTAAAGCCAGTTGAAGTTTACTTCCTACGCTGTTGGGTAGTGGGCTATCCCAAGATAAGTAGGCTATCCCCCTTAAGCCAAAGGTTATAGAGTTAAGTTTAACACCTAAACCTAAAGTAGTCTCTCTAGAAGAACTGATCTTTCTAGATGAAGAAGAGGTAGGTTTATTTAAGTATTTGCCCCTTTAGTTAAGCACACAATTATTCGATCGGCATCCAGGAACTGTTTAGTTTTGACAAAGAGTTTGTCGCTGATTGTCAGTAGTCAGCATCAGTGGTCAGTAACAAATAAAACTAACTACCGATTGCTGACTGCGGACAAAAATTAGTATGCGCCGTTATTTTTGGGAAAAATCACAACTCCAATTGTTTTGAAAACAATCCACATATCCATCCAAAGGTTTTTGTCATTTGCGTAATAGAGGTCGATTTGGACTCGGCGGGGATAGGGAATGTCGTTGCGACCGGACACTTGCCACAAGCCTGTAATTCCAGGTCTTATGGTGAGAATTTTGTTGATGTGATTGCCGTATCTCGGCAGTTCTTCTTCAACTAAAGGTCTCGGCCCGACGACGCTCATATCTCCTTTTAAAACATTCCAAAACTGGGGAAACTCGTCTAAACTGGTCATTCGTAAAAATCTTCCAATCCAGGTAATTCGAGGGTCTTGTTTCAGCTTGAAATTGTCCTCAAACTCTTGACGCAAATGCGGAGAATTTTCCATGATTTCCAGCAATATATCGTCCGCATTTTCCACCATCGTTCTGAATTTCAGGCAATAAAACCTTTTACGGTTTTTGCCTACTCGTTCCTGTACGTAAAAAATAGGGCCGGGCGAGCTTAAGGCGATTAAGAAAGCCAAAAGCAGGTAAACCGGAGCAAACAGGATCAGAACCGATAAGGAAAACAGGATGTCAAATAACCGCTTGAAAAGTTCTCCGTCGAGGCTCTGTAGAGAACGACTTATGCGTCTATCTCCTTGCAGGACAGACCCAAAACCGCGTCTTGCGATCGCTCGAATTACCTTGCCGGAGATTAGTTGGCTGTCGGCAGTCATCTTACTCCTTCACTTCACACCACACACAGTCCTGATCATAAAGCCTCAAGACGCTTTGTTCTCTCAATTATGTTGCCAATACTCAATTTTCTGCCTTCAGAAGGCTTCAAAAGGCAGAAGGAAGAAGGAAGAGGGCTTCTCAACGCACCAGGAAGAAGGCACAAGGCACCGATGCAGAGGTCTTCTGAAGGCACTTATACAAAGGCAGAAGGAAGATTGTCCCGCTATCGGGTTCTGGCACCCTCAAGCCCCAGACTCGGTAAAATCACGGGATTGAAATTCCTGATAGCAGCGTTCCACAAAAGCTAGATAGCGCTGCCCAAAGACATCGGGGGCAAACTGTTCAGCGCGCAACCTGCTGATTTCTGGCTCAAATTTGCCTTGCAACTGCTCAAATTCCTCGACAGCTTCGACTAATGCGGCTGCGGTTTGGGAGGAAAAAAATAAACCAGTCCCAGTCTCTGGGTGTTGGCGAATGTCGAGCACTGTCTCCAAAGCGCCCCCTGCTGCATAGGAAATTACCGGTGTTCCGCAAGCTTGAGCCTCTACCAAAGCTATGCCAAAATCTTCGCAAGCTGCATAGACAAAGGCTTTCGCCTCTGCCATGTATTTTTCAACGATGGAGGCGGGCTGCCAGCCGAGCACTTGCACGTTGGGTTTGGCGATTTGCCGAATCATTTCTAATTCTGGCCCGGTGCCGATGACAATGAGAGTATGCCCTAGTTGATTGAATGCTTGGACGATCGCACTTACGTTTTTGTAACTTACCAACCGACAAACTGTGACGTAAAAGTCTTGTTTTTGCCGCATCAAGGAAAATCGCTCGATATTTACCGGCGGATAAATCACCTGGGCCCGCCGCCGGTAGCACCGCCAAATTCGGCGCGCAGTGTGTTGAGAGTTAGCGATGAAATAATCAACGCGATTGGCGGAAATTACGTCCCACTGCCGCAGTCGATGCAACAAATATCGCGTCAGCAGACCCTGGATGCCCCGTCCGGCTTTGCTGCTACGCAAATAGTCAAAAGTTAAGTCCCAAGCGTAGCGCATGGGCGTGTGGCAGTAGCAGACGTGCATTTGCTGGGGACTGCTGAGGATGCCTTTGGCGACGGCATGGGATGAGGAGAGGATGATGTCGTATTCTCGCAGATCTAGTTGTTCGATCGCGATCGGCAGAAATGGCAAATATTTTTGCACGCCGCTGCGGGCCTTGGGAAAGTGCTGCAAAAAAGTTGTGCCAATCTGTCGTCCGAAAAGATAGCTTTCGGGATTGGTTGATTCAAAGTCGATGAGGGCATAGACATCTGCCTCGTCTACGTGTTTGAGGATTTCCTGTACTACGAGTTCTGAACCGCCAGTAGCTAAGGGCGTCAACCATTCGTGAACTAGGGCGTATTTGAGTTTTTTCACTTGTATTTGTAGCCGATCGAACGATGTGTTAGCGCCAGTTCTGTCAATATTAATCTTACTGAGGGCTCACTTACGCCATATCGGGGCATCAACCAGGTTTCTAGGTAGGTATCTTCAAACTGAGATGTTGCACCATTCTCAATTACTTGTTTAGGAACAGGCATCTTGCCTGTTCCACAAAGAGTGAATTTTCTTGTGGAACAGGCAAGATGCCTGTTAAGCGAGAATGGTGCAAGATGTGAGTCAAACCAAGGATTTTCGGAATAAACGGGCTTTTTGTGAAATCAGCCACAGCAAAACTGCACTCTCCGGCAGTGATTTCCCAGATTGTTGACAATAAATACTATTAGGCTCAATACTAAAGGTGATTTGCGATCGGCTAAATCTTCGGAACGGGCGATCGGCTCAATGTGGTGTGAGGAAAAAATGTCCAAATTTTTGTGGAAGGGACTTTTAGTTAGTCCCGCTGTATTGGCAGCAAGTTTAGTCGTATCTTCGACAGCCCTAGCAGCAGAGCAACCTCTAGAAATTGGCGCTGCAGCTCCAGCTAATCTGCAATTAGCAGGTGCTGCAACCGAGGTGGCAAAGCCTGAGACGGCCGAACCCCTGTCAGTAGCTCGCCAATCAACTATTGAAACTATTGAGAAAGAAAGTGCGAACCTCTACGAGGGCTTCACTAACGATTTGAGTGCGCCAGTTGCCGAACAGGCAAAAGCACCGGAAAACGCAGTTGCAGCAGATTTAAGCGAAACCCAACCCGCAGTCGCGCCCGCAAACTTAAGTCCCGAACAACCCGTCGCGGAGCAAATCCCCGCAGTCGCGCCCGCAAACTTAAGCGAAACCCAACCCGCCGCCCCACTGGCTAATTTAAAGGCGGAAGAGCCGATTGCCCAATCGACTCATCCAAGTGCCCAACCTCCAGCACAGTCAAATGTTTTAGAACAAATCAACGAATACAGCACAGAAGGCAGTAGCAGCGAAAATGCGGCCGGCCAAGTAACATCTGTGTCGCAACTTTCCGACGTTCGGCCCACAGATTGGGCGTTCCAAGCTTTGCAGTCTCTAGTAGAGCGCTACGGCTGCATAGCTGGCTATCCTGACGGCACTTTTCGCGGCAACCGGGCGATGACTCGCTACGAGTTTGCCGCAGGTTTAAATGCGTGTTTGGATAAAGTTAGCGAGCTGATTCAAGGCGGTTCGAGAAATCTGGCGACGCGAGAAGATTTGGCTTCTGTGCAAAGGCTGCAAGAAGAATTTGCGGCGGAATTGGCAACCTTGCGCGGCCGCGTCGATGCTTTGGAAGCGCGCGCCTCTGAATTAGAAGCAAATCAGTTTTCAACTACGACTAAACTCAACGGCGAAGTGATATTTGGTTTGGCGGGTATCGCTAGGGGAGAGGATGCTGAGGGCCGCGAAGCTGATAAAACCACCGCTTTTGGCAGCAGGGTTCGGATCAATTTCGACACGAGTTTCTCTGGCGAAGATTTGCTGAGAACTCGATTGCAAGTTTTAAATTTGGGTTCTTTTTCTACTAATAATACCAAAACCGCTGAAGGGGAATTGCGGTTTAATGCTGGGCCTTTTGGCGAGGCTAGCAATACTGTAGGTTTAGATGCGCTGCTTTACCAATTCCCTCTCGGCAAAAGCACGACTGTAATTCTCGAAGCTAATGCCGGCGCTGCTGACGATTTTACCAACACTGTCAACCCTTACTTTGACGGAGACGGCAGCTATGGTGCTCTTTCTAACTTCGGTACTCGCAACCCAATTTACTATTTGACTGGTGGTTCTGGCATCGCTCTGCGACATCAGTTTGGGGAAAAACTGGAGCTGAGTTTGGGATATTTAGCCGGCAACGCCGCGAACCCGACGCGGGGAAATGGTTTGTTCAACGGTTCTTACGGCGGTTTGGCTCAGTTGACTTTTAAACCGAACGAGAACATGGCTTTAGGTTTAACTTACGTTAATTCCTACAACTTTGTTACTGGTACCGGCAGCAATGCTTCTAATTTCCCGGCGCGTCTCGGTTCCTTCGGGCTCGACAGCGATAGCAATCTGCCAGTTTCTAGCAATTCCTACGGCGCGCAAGCTTCGTGGCGGTTGAACCGGGGATTTGCAATTGGCGGTTGGGCGGGTTACACTAATCAGCGCATTTTATCGAACTTGGCTACTCCTACGGGTTCTGTGCAGCGGGGGGATCAAAAAATCTGGAACTGGGCAGTTACTTTGGCTTTTCCCGATTTGTTGAAAGAAGGAAATGTGGCGGGGATTGTGGTAGGTATGGAACCGCGGGTGACGAGTTCTACTAATCGGACTTTGCCGGAAGATAAGGATACTTCGCTGCACGTTGAAGGTTTTTATCAGTTTAAGTTGAGCGACAATATTTCTATCACTCCTGGCCTGATTTGGCTGACTGCTCCTGACCACAATAAGAATAATTCTGATTTGGTGATTGGGGTGGTCAGAACGACGTTTACTTTCTAAGAGCAGCCCTTGGGGATTTTAGATTTTAGATTTTAGATTTTAGATTGGCAGTTTTAATCTAAAATCTAAAATCGCCAATCTAAAATTGTCCGAGGTGGGGTTTAATGTTTAAACAGAAACGACCAGCTTTAGCTAAAGCTGGTCTGCACAAATAGTTAAATCCGTTGTGTTCCCACAGTGTTTTTCTCACAGTGAGGAAACCCAAGTTGCACGTTTCTTTGCAGCGGGTTCTTAAAGAAATATCATCTCTCTTAAGTGGTATTATAACAACAAAATTTAATTTTGTGTAATAAAACTTTACATTACAGACGGATTTTAATTTTGAGGGGACGATCGCACTCTCGGTCACTTTGTATAATCCAACAAGGCTTCAAAAACCCGGTTTCTGCGTAGGTTTATCGGTTCCCAACAGGTTATTTTGCCGAAAAACGAGGTTTCGATTGCCGATCGCCCCTTCTACTCACTTTGTATAAACTATGCCGGAGCTTGCTGCGGTCTGCCCCAGACAATTCGCTCCTGCTTGTATACAACCATACCCGGTTTCGCGCCTTTCGGCTTGTATACATATTTCGGTTCTGTATAAACCACGGGGACTTGTTCGCTGTGGCGGGCGCGACTGTAGTAAGCAGTCATGTCGGCGGCAAATTGCAAATCGGTTTCTTCAGCCACAGTACCGGGTTTGAGACGCAGCAAAGCGTGACTTCCGGGAATCTCTAGGGTGTGGAACCACAAGTCGTAGTCGTTGGCGGTGCGAAAAGTGAGTTGGTCGTTTTGGCGATTGTTGCGCCCGATTAATAATTCAAAGCCGCTGGGGGTTTGGTAGCGGTGAAATTCGATCGCAGCATTTTTGTCGGTACTGCGATAATCTGGTACATCTAGATATTTTTGCTGGATCAGTTCTTCGCGGATTTCGGCGAGGGTTTGCAAATCTTGGGTGTTGCGGTAGGTTTCCAATACCGAAAGTGCGACTTCAACTTGTTCTAAATAGTCGATTTCTTCCTGTACGGCGGCTAACAAAGGTTCTACTGCAATGCGAGCTCTTTTAAGTTTTTGGTGTTTTTTGTAGAGGGCTTGAGCGTTTTGAACGGCGTTTTTTTCCGGGTTTAGGGAAATAATAACTGGTTTTTCGGTTTCAAAGTCGGGGAGAGAAATCGATTTCATTCCTGGTTCCCAATGCTGCAAATTTGCCATCAGCAAGTCGGCTTGGGATTTGTGGGTGTCTGCGTCTGCGGATTGCTGCAAGCGTTCTTTAAATGTGTTGGCTTTGAGGCGCAGTTTTGCGAGGACGTTGTTGAGTTTTTGGGTAAGCTGATGCCGCAGTTGGGCGAATACTTCTTGATTGATTTCGCCTGTGTAGTAGCTGTTAAGTATTTCTTGAACGGAAGAGATGGAAGAATCAGAGGGCGGGCACGGGGGCACCGCCCCTACATTGTGATTTTCTGGTGCGGGCCAATCGATGACGGTGTAGCCTTCGGGGGTAAAACTTGGGTGAAATTTGGAGTTTTCTAGGCATTGCAGCCAGTATAGCCAGCGCTGGAATAGTTGCTGCCATTCGTCGGGATTGAGGCTGTCGGTGGATTGTTCGGGGTCTAAAGAAGCCGATCGAATCATTGACAAAACTAAGGCTTTACTCATCCCTCGGTAATTCTTCAACAGATTGCCCTTTAATTGTCCAGGAACCAGGCTAATTCGTGATTGCCAGCGGTTTTGAGATTCGCTCAGACTAGGCACTGCATCGGTCAAAGACGGGGGCATTTCGTAGGGTTGACCGGTTTGGATGGGACGGACGGTGGACTGTTTGGCGCTGACTTGGTGGGCGCAGGTGACAACGAGGTTGTCTTGGGCGGTGAGGATGACGTTGCTGTACTTGCCCATGATTTCGGCGTACAAGTGCCAGAGGGCTGGTTCTCCGGGGCGTTTGGCGAATTGCAAGTCGATGACTCTTTCCCAGGATGAAACAGGGGCGATGGAAACTAAGGCTAAACCGCTGAGTTGGTGCCGCAGTTGTTCGCTGAAGGTGAAGGTGTCGGGAATGCGGGGCGGGGGGTCGCCGACGCAGATGCGGGCGGCCACAGGATGCCAGGAAAGGTCAATCCAGCCACGTCCTTTCATGGTGCGGAGGGCTAGGGACACGGTGAATCGATCGCGCTGGTAGACTTGTTCTAAGCGCGCTGGCAGCCATTGGGCTCGCAGTTCGCTGCAAGCTGCGATTAAAGTTGTAAAGTCTACGGGTTGCACGGTGGCCTCTTTGCGATCGAAGTATCTATTTCTATGCTGACAGATATCGGTCACATTTTACTAACTATACCCTTTCTCAGTAACATGAGGTGGACGCTTGGTAAGCGGGCATAGGGCATCGGGCATCGGGCATCGGGCATAGGGCATAGGGCATACCTCACCAAGATTGAGAACGGCTGTATATAAATTATTGTTTACTCTTGCTTCGCGTCCTTCGCTATGAAAGCGCTTCCATAATTCCGTTAAGAAATAATATCTATTACGGTTGCATTGGAATGATTAAACCGCAGAGAACGCAGAGAACGCAGAGGAAGAGAACAGAGAGATGAATACAGGACGATGAAGGGCGGATTTGATATAACAAATAACTAATAAACATCTGCTAAAAAGCAGGTTTTGAACAGGCAGGATGCCTGTTCCACAATAATTATGGGAGATGTCTAATAATATCACTTCCGGCTGCGGCGAAATGATATCATTAGTCATTAGTCATTAGTCATTAGTCATTAGTCATTAGTCATTAGTCATTAGTCATTAGTCATTAGTCATTAGTCACTAGTCATTAGTCAACAAGCATTCCGGTGCAATCGGAATCGATATAGCGGTTCTCAAGCGTTGTGAGGTATGGGGCGAATCCTAAGCTGTCGCGCCTTTAAATTGCATATTCAGGGCGGGCGGGACGCCCAACCCCTACTCCCCACAAGAGTTAGATTGTTTTTTGACAGACAATTTAAATGCAGAACAGCTTATGCCCAATGCCCCATGCCCTGTTTGGCCAATGCCCCATGCCCTGTTTGGCCAATGCCCAATGCCCTGTTTGGCCAATGCCCAATGCCCTGTTTGGCCAATGCCCAATGCCCTGTTTGGCCGCGAGAGCACCTCATGTTACTGAGAAAGGCTATATAACAACTAACTAATAACTTCCCGAATCAATTCTAAATGTTTGTACAAAGGTGCGATCGTATTGGCGGCGATCGCACCGCTAGCAGCAACAGCGGGCAAACCAATTCCCGGAAACGTCGAATCTCCGCAGCAAAACAGCCCCGCTAAAGGTGTTGTCGGCCCGGGAAACAAGCCACTACCAGCCCGAATTCCGGGCCCGTAGGAACCGCGATGGCGCCGCAAAAATCGTTCGTGGGTTAGGGGTGTCCCAACTAAGGCGACTTCTGCGCGCGATCGAATATTGGGGATAATTCTCTCTAAGGCGAACCACATTACCTCGGCGCGCGCTTGTTTTTGCAGCTTGTACTCTTCGCTGGTGCGATCGAGCTTTTGCCACAAATCGTAAGGCTCGTTTCCGGGGGTATATGCGTGAATGACGTGCTTTCCCGGAGGCGCGAGGTCGGGGTCGAGCAGGGAGGGAATCGAGACGAGAACGACGTTCTGAGGGGCCGAAACGCCCATTTCCCAGTCTTTGACGAAGATGTAGTGACAAGCCAAGTCCGATCGCACTCCGGCAGCATCAATTCCCAGATGCAGGTGCATGAAGCTGTCGCACTCGGGCGTGGCCTGCCTCTGTTGCCGAAACCTTTGCGGGACAGAGGTTTCAGGCAACAGTTTCAGGGTATCCCAAACGGAAGCGTTGGAGACGACGGCTTTGTGCGATCGAATAATTTTGCCCGATCGCAGCCGCACGCCCGCAGCCCGGTTGTTTTCCACCAAAACTTCTGCAACGTGGGAATTTAGCAGCAACTGCCCTCCGTGGCGCTCTAAACCGCGTACCAGGGCATTTACCAAAGCTGCACTACCGCCGATCGGATAGTCCAAAACTGCATTGGGGCGATACCAGTCGGCGAACATGAAAGCGACTTCGGCTGCGATCGTTCCGTCGGCGGGAAGTCCAGACAGCAGGAAACACAACAAATTCAGCCAATTTCGGACAAACGGATCTTTGACATTTTTGTCCATTATTTTGCTGAAAGGGCCTGCAAGTGCGATCGCCTCGCCAGCACTTTGCAGGAAAGCCGGCGCAAATTGGCCGAGGGTAAAAACAGCGCCCAAATCGAAGCGCAAAGCCAGGGAGGGCAAGGCTATGGCAGCTTTGGCGTAGGGTTCCATGATGCGCTGGAGTTGCTGCCATTCGGCGACTGCTGCCGCGCCGCGCAGTCGTGCGAGCACTTCGCTAAATTGACTCGCACCGACGGATGTGTCGAAATCGCCTTCTGGCAAACAGCAACCCCAGGTATCGTAGGTGATGCAGGGGAGTTTTTCGCCGATCGCATCCAAAACTTGCCGCAGCGGATTGGCTGACGGGCTGTAGGATAATCCTGAGTACAGGGAGGGCCCGGAGTCGAAGCTAAATCCGTCGCGTTCAAAACCGTGTGCGGCCCCGCCCGCGATCGAATGGCTTTCGCAAACCACAACCTCAAAGCCATAGCGGGCAAGCATTGCAGCGCAAGTCAAGCCGCCTATTCCGCTGCCGATGACGATGATTTCTGTGTCTGTGGGGGCGATCGGAACCATGTTTTTCTCCGCTACATCAGTTAATATTATCTCTGTTACCAACAATAAAACTGGTTTGTATATTAAATGGAAAATATATCTATTCTAGAACAAGCCGCTAAATCTAATTCTAAACCATCTTCTAACGCCGTAGTTGCCGCCCTCCTAGAAGCTGAGAAAAGCGCGAAAAAAACCAAAATTCGCTATTCTTTCGAGCAATTAATCGGCAAGTGGCAACTCTGCTTTATCACCGGCACCAAAAAGACTCGACAAAAAGCGGGGATTGTCTTGGGTGCGGGACGTTATATCCCTGAGTGGATTGCGAAAATTCAAATTGCTTATTTGCCCGAACCTGTGGCTGAAGGGGAAGCGCCTAGCGAAACCGGCAGGGTGGAGAATTCGGTGCAAGTTGGGGCGATCAAACTAACTCTTTCGGGGCCGACTAAGTTTTTGGTTAATAAAAATATTTTAGCTTTTGATTTTACCAGAATTACGGTGAAATTGTTGGGTAAAACTGTGTATCAAGGATTTATTCGCGGTGGAGAAGCGCGGGAGGCGGAATTTTTTAGTTTGAGTGTGGGGAAGCAGGCATTTTTTGCATATTTTCTGGTAGAAGATGGGATAATTGCGGCTAGGGGAAGGGGCGGCGGCTTGGCTTTGTGGGGGAGAGTTTAGCTGGGAATGTGCGATCGGGGGACAACAGTATTTATTCTGTATCTCTCGTTTGTATCGAAGTCTAGATCCCCCTAAATCCCCCTTAAGAAGGGGGACTTTGAATGCTCTTATCCCTTAAGAAGGGGGACTTTGAATGCTCTTATCCCTTAAGAAGGGGGACTTTGAATGCTCTTGTCCCCCCCTTCTTAAGGGGGGCTAGGGGGGATCAGTTTTAATCCCCGCCGGACTGCGGATTTGACCTGGTTGTTGACAACAATCTACTACCCATTCTACCGCGCATCGCCAATTAAAATAAACGGCGACCAATAAAACGGATGGCGAGCAATTTGACTCAACTTAGCTTGCCGCAAAGCTTCATTTTTACTCATCCCTCTATTGATATTTTGATAAAATTCAACCATCAAATCTTTAGTAGCTGAATCATCAACACTCCACAAACTCGCCATCACCGCTTGTGCGCCCGCACGCTCAAATACATAGGCAACTCCCGATATTTCTTCACCGTTAGAATTCGCTTGCATAGCAGTTTGACACGCGCTTAAGGTGAGGAGTCTGGTGTTTTGCAATCCTAATAACGCCGCATCGCGAATATTGAATTGGCTGTCAGCAAATAGCAGTGTATTTTCCTCCATGCCCAATTGTTGACAGCCTCCCTGTTGGAAACAGCCGTGAGTTGCTAGGTGTAAAAAAGGAAAGCGGGGTGCTTGAGTTTTGAATTGGTCGAGGGTGGCGGCATTGCCGATATAGGCGGAACTTCCGGGGAATAATTGAGCGATATTTCTAACTTCTTCTTCTGTACCAGCTAAATTTTGCGGAACACGGGGGATGGGATTTCCTAATGCTAACACTCCGCCTTGTAATGTCGAATAGGGAATTGAACTTGTGGAAATGCGAGTGAGATAGTTGACCGGATATTTCTGGATGAGGAATTCATCAGTTTGTTCGTCATACAGCGTTTCAAAGGGGATGTAGCGCAGTTTTCCCGTAGCGATGATGCTCAATTGTTTGGCGGAAGTAGCTTTAATTTGGTCTTCGATCGGACGAATCAGGATGTCGTAGAGTTTGCTGCCAGTTACGATGAAGTTAGTGTCGCCAGTATTTTGCAGTTGTTCGCGGTATTGAGTGAGGAGTTTGTCGAACTCTGCGGGGTCTATCGGAATCTTTTTAACGCTTAAACTGTCTTTTGTCAAGACAAATAGGGCGACGGTGTTGGGGACATTTGTCAGCAAGACGGGTTGAATGACAACGGTATCTGGTGCGATACTTGCTTTCAGTTGGGCGATGTCTTTGGGTGTGGTTTCAAAGAGTTCGGCGACTTCTGGGAAGTCTTGGCGGATTTCTTCTGCTGTGCGGTAGACTTCTGTTTCTAAATCCCGCATTTGTCGGGAGAGATTTTCTGAGAATTTGTCTTGGAGTTGGCGGCGGAGGAATTGGAGTTGTTGATTTTTGTGATTCCATTCATCAATGGCTTTTTGTGTTTGGGGGTTGGCTACTTTGGCGTCAATTAAGCGGGTGTAGTCGGCGAGATCGACTGTGGTGGCGATGTTGACCCATTGGAAAGCGCGATCGGCTTGGTTTTGGTCGATGAGGAGGGATGTGAGGGCGATCGCTGTTCCGTCCTTAGCCTCTAGAAACTTGTGCCGATTTTCTCGCTGTAAACCACTCCGTATTTCTAAGGTAATTGTGAGGGATTGCTCCCAAATTTCGATAGCATCAGTGGGTTTATTAGTATCTTGGTAGACAAAACCGATATTACTCAAAATAGCAGCAAGGTTTGCGCGATCGCCCACTTCCCGCGCAATCAGTAAAGCTTGGTTATAGTATTTCAATGCCTCTTGGGGTTGGGAAATGCTGTCGTAGATCCTACCAATATTATTCAAAGTAGCAGCAAGGTTTGCGCGATCGCCCACTTTCCGTACAATCGGTAAAGCTTGGTTATAGTATTTTAATGCTTCTTGTGGTTGGGAAATGTTGTTGTAGACTAAACCGATATTATTCAAAGTACGAGCTTCCACAAAGTGATTGTCCACTTCCCGCGTAATTGGCAAAGCTTGGTTATAGTATTTCAATGCTTCTTGGGGTTGGGAAATGTTGTTGTAGACTGCACCGATATTATTCAAAGTAGTAGATTCCAGCGTGCGATCGCCCACTTCCCGCGCAATCGGTAAAGCTTGGTTATAGTATTTCAATGCCTTTTGTGGTTGGGAAATGCTGTCGTAGACTAAACCGATATTATTCAAAGTAGTAGATTCCAACGTGCGATCTTTTACTTCCCGCTTAATTGGTAAAGCTTGATTATAGTATTTCAATGCTTCTTGCGGCTGGGAAATACTCTCGTACACTGCACCAATATTATTCAAAGTAACAGATTCCCCCGCGCGATCTGCCACTTCCTGTCTAATTGGTAAAGCTTGGTTAAAGTATTTCAATGCCTCTTGTGGTTGGGATATGCTATAGTAGTTAAAACCAATCTCATTGAGTGCTATAGCTTCAATTTCTCTGTATTTAAATTCTCGCACAATGGCTAGAATATGCTGCAACGTTTGTATTGCTTGTTGCCTTTGTCCTTGCCTTTCCTGTTGCTTTGCTTGCTGTATGAGTTGCTCTAATTTTTCAACCGGCAAATCTTGACTTTGCCCCCAACTAGGTTGAACCATCAGGGGCAGAGTCAGAGGAGTCAGACACACACCCAAAACCAAAACACTGCTGAAAATTCGTTTCATCATTTTCATAATTTACCAAATTCGATTAATAGAATAGGCATCAAACGCAGAATCTTTACTTAATATAGGTATCCCTTCCACCATTGCTTGTGCGATGAACAAGCAATATTCAGACATAAGCTGTTGCACATTTAAACTGTGATACAATCATTACCCTTATTTTTGATTTTGCGACCCCATTTAATTATTAATT